>CAZSRN010000054.1:0-8691 GCA_964609115.1 uncultured Veillonellaceae bacterium
AATGGACAGGACGTATTCACAACTGGGGTCAAATCTTGTTGCAGCTTTCAATTTTTTTCCCGGAGAAGGTCAAATCACATCTTCGATAAGTCAGCTCAAGTTACAGGGCAAAAGCACAAAGTTCTTGACAGATCCTTTTTGACAGCAAAATTGGCGTAACCAAACCGGTGACCGTGGTGGATGTCGGACATGCATGTCCTTTTTGCAATCGCGCCGAACTTTCGGGCATTATCGCCGAGGACGGGCCGATCCTGCTTATCGCCAACAAATACCCGGTGCTGCAGGATACGTTTCAGACGGTTCTCATCGAAACCGAGGACTGCACGTCCGAGTTGTCGCTCTATCCCAAAGATCATCTTCACCGGGTCATCCGTTTCGGTACGGAAAAATGGCTGGATATGATCGACGGCGGCGAATTCGCCTCGGTGTTGTTCTTCAAAAACCACGGGCCTAATTCGGGCGGTACTATTTGCCACCCGCACATGCAGATCGTCGGTCTGCGCCATATCGACTACACCGCCAACATTCCGCCGGCCAGCCTCGAAGGCTCCGTTATCAGTCGCGACGACGGCGTCGAACTGGCCATCGCCGACAAACCGTTGATCGGGTTCGTGGAGCTAAACGTCACGCTTACCGACCTTGGACAAATCGACCGTATGGCCGATTACCTGCAGGTTTGCGCCCACTATTTTCTCAACCATTTCAACCGTCACTGCAATAGCTACAACATTTTCTTCTACCATATCGGCGGTCGGATCACGGCTAAAATCATGCCCCGCTTCGTTACCTCGCCTCTCTACGTCGGGTATGCGATTCCCCAGCTGTCTACCCGTATCCCCGCTATTGTCGCCGACCTGAAACGAATATACGGAGTGTAATTTCATTCAGTCAAAAGCCGATCAGCCGATTTTTTCAAATCAGACTGTCGGCTTTTCTTATTTGTTGAAAAAAAGCTTGACTTGGAGTACGTTCCAAGTTGTAGGATGGAATCAGATAAAATTGATCTTGCGGAGAAGGGGAGTATGAAAATGAAAAAATTGGGGTTCGGTTTCATGCGGCTACCGGTACAGAGCCGGAACGACCCATCCATTGTTGATATGGATACGTTGAAGCAAATGGTGGATGCTTTTTTGGCAAGGGGTTTCACCTATTTTGATACTGCCTATATGTATCATATGGGGAAAAGCGAAATCGCGCTGCGGGAGGCATTGGTAAAACGCCACAAGCGGGACAGTTTCACGGTTGCAACAAAATTGCCCACGATGTTTCTAAAAACGCAGGAAGATCAGGAACAAATTTTTAAAGAACAGTTGGAAAAATGCGGCGTGGATTACTTTGACTATTATCTGCTGCACAACTTGGGCGCCGCGAATTATGAGACGGCTCAAAAACTGGATAGTTTCGCTTTTGTTCAGGAAAAGAAACGGCAGGGAAAAATCAGACATGTCGGCTTCTCTTTTCATGATCAGGCGGAGTTGTTGGAAGAAATCCTGACCGCCCATCCGGAAGTGGAGTTTGTCCAGCTGCAGGTCAATTATCTGGACTGGGACAATGAAAGCATTCAGTCGCGAAAATGTTGCGAAGTTGCCGGAAAACACAATAAGCCGGTTATCGTGATGGAACCGGTCAAGGGGGGAACGCTGGCGAAGGTGCCGGAAAGAGCGGAAAAACTATTCAAAGGGTGTCATCCGGACATGTCCATACCTTCATGGGCTATCCGATATGTGGCAAGCCAGGAAGGGATTATGACGGTGCTGAGCGGAATGTCCAATATGGAGCAACTGTTGGATAACACTGGATATATGCAAGAGTTCCAGCCGTTTGTAAAGGAAGAATATGATATTTTGAAACAAGCGGTCGGGATCATCAACGAAGCGATTGCGATTCCGTGTACAGCCTGCGGATACTGTGTTGAAGGCTGTCCTAAAAACATCGCCATTCCCAAATACTTTGCATTGTACAACACCGAAAAACAATCATTACCTGCCCCTTTTTCTACCCAAAGGGTTTATTACGACAACTGCGCCCGATCGCACGGTAAGGCATCCGAGTGTATCGGCTGCAAAAAATGTGAAAAAAGCTGCCCCCAACATATTGAAATTACAAAATGGCTGAAAGAGGTGGCGGCTACTTTCGAAACAGAACTGCCTTCTTTCCGCATGGAGCCGGAGAAGCCTTGAAATCTGGCGAAAAGCAAAATCGGTATTGGTGGAATACGGTAGCTCCGCCAGTTACTGCATTTTTGCCCGAAATCAACTGTTTTGGGCGGGTTTGCAGTGTGGGGAAGAGACGTCAGAAACTCACAGGAGGAAGTGTCCAAGTGGTTGAAGGATTTGAAATTGTAATGGGGGAAAAAGGGTTTCTCGCCTGACGCGGGTGAAGGAGGCTGAATCTTATTGCGTAAAAAAATGATCACTTTGCTGGGATTGGCATATATGCTTGTGATGGGACCGGCTTATACGACAGCAGCAGCTGCGCTGCCTGCCATGGGTGACGGCAAAATCGGGGTCGAGTCGCAATATGGGCAGGCGGTTGTCGTGCAGGAAGACCGCATCCATTTTTGGACGGACCGGCAGTGGGCAGAGCAAAACAAGAGCCAGGCGAAAGCGTATGGATATCCTGTTTCGGTTCATGGACTGAATGCTACGCTGTGGATTGAATACGACAATAAAGACCGGGTGGAGAAAGAAATGCTGTTGTTGGACGGCAACGTAAAAATCCGGCATTTTGGAGAATATTTCCCGGAGTTGTACAACGCCATCAAAGAACAAGACAGTACGGTTGCAGTCATCAGAAATTATCCCCGGGACCAGCTGGCGGTCAGAATCAGTGCGAATACCCAGCCGGAACGGTGGGTGCGCTTCTTTTTTACCGATGATGACAAAACCTGCATCAACATGCATTCGAAAATCAAGGGGTTTGAAATTGCCGAAGCTGCTCCCGGGGCAGCCCAAAGGCGGATGAAGCCCGGAACAGCTTCAGGTTGCCGGTTCAACGGAGAAATCGGTGAATTTCCGGCGGATGGGACGTGGCAAAGAACCGATAATTATTTTTTGCCCCGGTTATATTTTTCCGAACGCCTGACTCCGCGGCGGGGAACAGACCTTATCGTCATTCATCATGCAGCCATGCCGACCGATACGTCACGGGCCGATATCCAGGAAATCCACTTGTCGAATGAATGGGCCGGGATTGGCTATCATAAATTGGTCTTTGCCAATGGATTGATCGAGAACGGACGTCCGGAACAGATGGTCGGCGCGCATGCATACGGAGCCAACCGGCGCAGTCTCGGCATTGTTTTGGTGGGCGATTTTAACAAGGCCCGTCCCGACCCGGCTCATCTGGAAATGGCGGCGCGCTTGACCCGGGAGCTCATGAAAAAATATCGGGTTCCATTGGACAGGGTGAAGCCACACCGCGCGGTAAATGCGGATACCGATTGTCCCGGAAAGCAGTTTCCCTGGCAGGATTTTATTCACTTGATTGAGGCCGGGTTGAAGTAACGAAGAGAAAATACCCGAACAAAAAAGACCTTGAAAATAAAACTTTTCAAGGTCTTTTGCATAATGAAAATGTAATGGGAGATAAAAGCCTGTTATTCGATCGTGACTTTTTTCATCACGATATCTTCAAGAGGCCGGTCGCCAGAGCCGGTAGCTGCTTTGCCGATGGCTTTGACAACATCAAGCCCTTCGATTACCTTGCCGAAAACCGCATGACGATTGTTCAGATGCGGAGTAGGTCCGAGAGTGATGAAAAACTGCGATCCGCCGGTGTTCGGACCGGCATTGGCCATCGAGAGGATTCCGGCGCTGTCGTGTTTCAGATCAGGATGAAATTCATCGGGGATCTTGTAGCCGGGGCCGCCGCGACCGGTTCCAGTGGGATCGCCGCCCTGAATCATGAAACCATCGATTACCCGGTGGAAAATAACGCCATCATAGAAACCTTTGGTTGCCAGATCAATAAAGTTTTTCGTGGTAATCGGAGCTTTGTCTTCAAACAATTCAATTTTGAAGGTACCCTTGGTTGTTTCAAAACGGGCCACTCGATTTTTGGCCGGAGGTGTTGCAGGAGCCGCCGGTTTTTCCTTTTCCGATTTTGGGGCTGCCGGTTTGTCGGCGGGAGCCGGAGCACCGGCGTTGCCGCTGGAGCAGCCGGTCATGAGTATCATGGAAGTGCAGAGCATGAGCAAGGTTGCCCATCTGTTTTTTTGCATTGTGGTGAATCCTCCGTTTCAACTTTTTTACACGGCGAAGTAATCGCTTTAGTCATTTTACCGTACTTTGCCGAGACAGGCAATGTTTGCAAAGATGGACCGGAAATTTATATTTTGCCGACGAAACGATCCGGAAAATCGGTGATAATGCCGTCGACGTCCAAGTCCTTGAAATATTCCCACTCACGGATTTCGTTGACAGTCCAGGTATAAATCCGGGCGCCGTGCGGGCGTGTGCCCGTAAGCCAACCGGCATCGAGATAGTGCCACTGGGGATGCAAATTGTCGGTATCTGTGGCGCGAAGTTCCAACCAGGGGTCCATGGGGCGGCAGGCATATAAAAGCCCGGTTTTGATCGTGGGGTCCAACTGTTTCATTTTGACAAGCGAGGGATGGTAGAAGGAAGATACGACGACCCGTTCCACCATGCGGCATTCCCGGATCAGCGCCGAAACTTTTTCTTCAATCCCTTCATAGATTACCGGACCGTTTTTTATCTCCACGTTTACCAGCAAGCGGGTGGGCGCGGCCCACTGCAATACTTCCCGCAGGGTTGGGATTTTTTCTCCGGCAAATTGGGGGGAAAACCAGCTGCCAAAATCAAGTTCGCGCAGTTCTTCCCGAGTGTGGTCGATAATCCAGCCCTTTCCATTGCTGGTGCGCTCCAAGGAGTGGTCATGGCAAACAACTATTTTGCCGTCTTTCGACATCTGAACATCCAGTTCAATTCCATCGACACCTTGTTCCAGAGCGGTCCGGAAAGATGACATGGTATTTTCCGGTGCGTATCCGCGTGCCCCGCGATGACCCAATATCAGCATAGTAGAACCTCCCTGTATTTTTTAAGCGATTTGTATATCTGCGAGTTGATCCGCAAATTCCAACAAAGCAGTGCGGTGGGGGGAAGATGGAAGGCTTTTCAGGCATTCATGGGCAAGAACTTTTTGACGTTCGATATGTCCTGCAAAATGGAAGTTTTTCAAAGGGGCGTCTCCATCCTGCCAATCATCCACAAGTTGATACAAAAAGCCGAAGCGACGGCCAAATTCACGCAGAGCTGCCACCACTTCAGGCGGAGAACCGGATAAAGTGGCTCCGACTTCGCAACTGGCGGACATCAGCCGGGCTGTTTTGTTTTCTATGATTTTAAAGTAACGCTCTTCAGTAATCTGTTGGGTTCTCATTTGATGGATTTCACCCATACACATCTGTTGGGTCACGTCCAGGATGACGTGGAAAATCGGGACATTGTCTGAAAGCATCAGGAACGCCTGTTCGAAGAGAAGGTCACCGGCCAGTACGGCCACGGTGTTTCCAAAACGGCCATTGAGTGTCGCCACTCCGCGGCGGGAATCGGCAACATCAATCACATCATCATGAACCAGGCTTGCACTGTGAACCAATTCGAAAGCGGTAGCCGCCTTGACGAGAAAGGGCGACAGGGTTTGTGCGTCAGGATTGCCGGCCCCGGCTGACAGTAATAATAACGCAGGGCGGATTCGTTTTCCCGGGTGAGACAGGAACTGTTCCAGAACTTCGCGAACATCCGGTTCCGTAAATTTTTGAGCCAATCCGGTGATTTCCGCTTCAGTCTGTCCAAGTTGAGACAGAATCGGCGCATAAATGGGAGAAAGGTTCATGCATTCGTCTCCTTTGAATGAAGTGAATCTAAAGGATGGGAAGAAGGATGAAAATTGTAACGGTCCACAACGCGTGGGACACAATACAGGGAACCAGATTTTTTTCTCGCTGGTACAGCCAACCCCAGAAGAGTCCGGCAGTCAGCGCAGCCATTGTAAGCATAAAATTTCCCGATGCAATATGAACTGCGGCATAGAGCGCGGAAGCCAGCAACCAACCGTTTCGCGCGCCAAACTTATGGGCAAGCCGCCGTTGGACAAAACCTCGCCAGAAAATTTCTTCGCCGGGACTTGTGACGAATAATAGAATGAGTGCGATGATCAAGGCTTCCCCTTGAGTGCGGATGCCATAAATCGAGGCAATCTGCGGTTTGGCAAAGTGAAACAGGAATTGGGACAAATTGTTGCCAAGCCAAAAAATCGTATAGAGGGAAGCGGCAGCGGCAAATCCTGAAAAAATGGACCGTAGGTTCCAATTCCTGCGGGAAAACGGCCGTCCGCCAAACCAAAGGGCAAGTGCGGTCAGGATGGTGACGGCAATGCACATGGAAAGCCAAAAGTTCAGGAGCTGAAGAGAAAACGTTGCATACCAAAACACTGCCGCCAGCAGCAGTGTGGCTGAAAGAATACGCATGAATTATAACCCTTTCCCCGGTAACAATGATTGTAATACCAGACCCAAAGCCAGTAAAATTCCGAATTGAAAATGAAATTTGGCAGCCATCGCTTCCAATTGAAGCAAACTGTCTTTCCGACCGGCCTCGGCCTCACTGATGATTCGCATAGTTCGGCGAAAAACCGGTGTGAGTACAAACGGCAGGAAAGCCGTGACCGGAAGAATCTTGAGCAGGACCAGTATCAGTAAAGACAGAAAAGCACACCAATATAGAATTCGCTGCAACTTCAACCCATTGCCGACGCCAAGCCCAAGGGCCATGGTAGTAATGCCTGCAGATCGGTCGTGGGCAATATCCCGGACATCATTGCCGTTAAGAATGGCGGACACTAAAAAACTGAAAGGCAAGGCCGCCAGCACCGGCGTCCAGCCATATTGACCCGTCTGGATAAACCAGGTGGGCCAAGCCATCAAGGGACCCATGAGAAAAAAAACAAAAACCGAGCCAAGCCCCCGGTATTTGAACGGGCAGGGTCCGGCGGTATACGTGTAGCCACCTAGAATTCCTACGAGACCGATGGCAAGAATTTCCCAGCCGCAGAGCCAGGTCAGCCACAAACCAATCATTGCCGCAAGGCCAAAAGCCGACAGGCCTGCCCGCAACATGGCAGACGGCTGCATTTCTCCGGTGACAAGCTGGGGACAGGTATGGGCGGAAGCAACGGTATCAACGCCGGAGCGATAATCACCGTATGTATTGATATAGTTTGTTCCGATCTGCATCAGAATTCCACCGAGAGCCGTAAGAAAAAACAAACCGGGATGGAAGAATCCCTGGCTCCATGCGAGCGCTGTTCCTACAATCACAGGGACAAAAGCGGCGGTAAGGGACCAGGGGCGCATCGCAATGAACCAAGCTTTCAGCATAAACAGTTCCTTTCAGTCTTACAATAATATTCGCCACGATTCTTGGGAATCCTTGTGGAGTCGCGCGGCTGAATTTGATTTTTCGGCAGGACATCCTTGAAAGGGTAGCGAAACAATTCGAATGGGTTTATTTATTATCGATGACGACCGTTGCCTTAATTATAACTATAAAAAGACAGAATGTCACAACTGTCGGGATATCTGCCCTCAATCCTGCTGGGACGCTGACGGTCGGACGCTGACGGAGCGTTGCAACGGCTGCGGATTATGCCAATCGGTTTGTCCCGTGGACGCGATCGGGGTGGAAGGACTGCCGGTTTCTGCCTGGAATGAACTGATTGCCCGGACGGAGGGCCCGCTGCATCTTTCCTGCCGTCGTCTGGGTACGGGAAAATGGGCCTGTCTCGGCTTTTTGAATGCACAGGATTTGGTGGCGCTGGCGTGGCCGCAGCAGCAGACGATGCGGGAAGTATTTCTGTACACTGCCCAATGCGGGGATTGCAGGCCGGAAGTCGGAGACAGGCTAAGCCGCGAAATGGCGGCAGCCAATCGATTTCTGGCAAGAGCCGGCGGGGAGTGGATTGTGTCCGGAAGTAAGCCGCCATTGCCGGAGAGTGAGACCCGGGCCATAAATCGGCGTTCGTTCTTTAACTCGCTGCTTGCTACCGGGATGGAAACGGCCCGAAACGTGATGTGGCCGGAAAACGACGTTGCTCCGCTGCCCAAGGCCGTTTGGCGGTCCAACCTTTTACAGGGCAGGAGCTTTGCCAATTCCGATGAAATTCAGGATGTTTTTTCGACGCTCACCGTGACGAAAGATTGTATTGCCTGTGGATTGTGCGCGAAAATTTGTCCGGTTCAGTCCTTGACAAGTGTTGAAAAGGAAGCTTACATCGAACTGTGGCATGAACCGTTGACGTGTACTGGCTGCGGCCTGTGTGCGGTTCATTGCCCGGTGGATTGTCTCACACTCTGTCCGTCCGGACAGGCGGGGCGGCAAAAACTGATTGTACAGGAGTATCCCCGTTGCAATGAATGCGGTGAGATTTTTAGACCGGCAGGGCTGCAGCTTACTTGTTTTGATTGTCTGATGAAAGGGCGTCAAGATATTTTTGGGCCTTGAACAGGTTGCTTGGGGAGGAAGAATTCTCGATGAAATATTGGAACCTGATTTCATTGGAAAACGCTCGAAAAATGGCTGCCGATTGTATGATAACCTTGCCGCGGCGGACGGAACTGGTCGCTTTGCAGGAAGCTTTGGGCCGGATTACCGCAGGCGATGTGGT
>CAZSRN010000054.1:8701-10377 GCA_964609115.1 uncultured Veillonellaceae bacterium
GTCAATCGGGAGGATAATCCGGCATTTGATCGATCTACCATGGATGGATATGCTTTGCAGAGTTCGGATACCCGGAATGCTTCGACGGAAACACCGGCCCTTTTTGAAGTGATCGGTGAAGTGCGCATGGGTCGACCAGCCGGAATTACGGTGAGCAATGGACAGGCTGTGCGAATTCCCACCGGCGGGATGTTGCCTGTCGGCGCAGATACGGTAATGATGCAGGAAAACACCCGACGTTCGGGAGCAAAACTGGAAGTACTGCAAACGGCGGGAATCGGCGAAAACATTATCAGACAGGGAAGTGACGCCAAAACCGGTGAAGTGATCGTCGGAACGGGCTGCCGCCTGGGGGCGCCGGATCTCGGCGTATTGGCCTCCTGCGGCGTGGATCAGGTAAAAGTGATGAAGAAACCGATTGTTACCGTAATTACAACCGGCGATGAAATAGTGCCGCCTCATGCGATTCCTCTGCCGGGGCAGATTCGCGACGTGAATTCCTATACTTTGTTTGCATTGGCTGAAGCAGCAGGATGTGAAGTGCAGCTTACGGAAAGAATCCCGGATTCGTTGGAAGAGTTGCTGGCGATGTTGAAGGCGGCAGTTTCCCGTTCGGATATTGTACTGGTTTCCGGCGGAAGTTCCGTCGGCGACAGGGATTTTACGACCCAAGCGGTGCAGGCGCTGCCGGACATAAAAGTTTTGTTTCACGGCATTGCGCTGAAACCGGGCAAACCGACGCTGATGGCGTTGGCAGGAAATACGGTTCTTTTTGGTATTCCGGGAAACACGGTGGCAGCGATGACGGTATTCCGCGAGATTGTAGAACCGGCGGTAGCCGCATGGCAAGGAGACGCAAAACGGCTGCCGCAATTTGTCGTTCGGGCGCGGCTGGGGGCTTCGATCCGTCCGGATTCAGAGCGAACTGCGATCTTTCGTGTGCGGCTGGAACAGAAAAACGGCGAACTTGTGGCCTGGCCGTTGTCCGATAAATCAGGACTGATTACCGTGATGACACGGGCGCACGGAGAGGTGCGTACGGAGGCGGGGCAGGTTCAGTTGCAAACGGGTGAAAGCGTGAATGTGCGTTTGGCGATAGACCGGGTCGGCGGAATTTGGGAAGGTGCGGTGCAATGAAAAACTTGCAGACCGACCTGACCCTGCAGGAAGCCGTCCGGTTGTGGCGTGAAGCGCTGACTGGGGCAGGCTGGCTGGAAACTTGCACGACGGAAGACGTACGGATCGTATCGGCAATGGGAAGAGTAACGGCGCATCCGGTGGTTGCCGTCCGGCCGGTTCCTCATTATGCCGGAGCCGCTATGGACGGATTTGCAGTTCGAGCGGCGGATACCGGCAACGCTCAAACGAGCAACCCTATCACGCTGAAAATTGTGCCTTTCGGCGAGATCGTGACTCCGGGAACTGCGGCGCTTGTTGATACAGGGGATGCCTTACCGCCGGGGGCGGACAGCGTTATCATGAAAGAGTATGTCAAGTTGGAGAACGGGGCTATCAAAATAAACTCCGCCATCTCTTTGGGACAACATGTGCGACAAATTGGTGAAGATATTTCCGCAGGGGCGCTGGTACTACCGGCGGGACATGTCATTAGACCGGCTGATGTCGCAGCGACTCTGGCATCCGGTGACGAGCTCATCTCTGTCATGGCAAAACCG
>CAZSRN010000055.1:0-1172 GCA_964609115.1 uncultured Veillonellaceae bacterium
GCCCAAAATGGGAGCTCAACATTCCACCGACCACCGGTACTGCTATTTTTTCCATGGCAATTTCTCCTTTCGTTTCTGCCGCGCCTGATAAAATATTACCGACAATCTCCGTCATCGCTGTCTTCATCGCGCTGGATCGTTCCAAGGCGGATACTCCGTCATCACCTGCAGCAACCACCATCGGGTCGATCGGCATCCTGCCCAAGAAGGGCACGTTAAACTCTGCGGCCAGATTGGCGCCGCCGCCGGACTTGAAAATATCCGCATGATGCCCGCAACTCGGGCAAACATATCCGCTCATATTCTCAATAATGCCCACAATGTTCATTCCCACCTGTCGGCAGAAATTCAGTGATTTTCTCACATCCGCCAGGGCCACTCCTTGAGGGGTTGTGACTACGATTGCACCGCAATCAGGAATAAACTGAGCAATGGTTAACGGTTCATCGCCCGTACCGGGCGGACTGTCGATCACCAATACGTCGAGCGGCCCCCATGCCACATCAGTCATGAATTGTTTAATGACGCCGATTTTCAGCGGTCCGCGCCAAATCACGGCATCATCCTGATTTTGCAGCAAGCCCTGCATGGAAATAACACGCAGGTTGTCAGAGTACATATAGGGCTGGATTTTTCCGTCCACCGAATTAAGCAGCATGCCGTTTAGTCCCATGATCTGAGCGATGCTCGGACCATGAACATCAATATCCAGCAAACCGGTACGCATTCCCTTTTCAGCAAACGCCGTGGCGATACCGGCTGCCATTGTGCTTTTGCCAACCCCTCCCTTGCCGCTCATGACCATGAAAACTTGTTTGACTCCCTTTAGAAACGCCTGAATTTCCGGGTCTTGTTGTACTCCATTTTCCAATTAAATCATTCCTCTCTTTTTTCATTGGGTGCAAAATACTCCGTGAATTCTCCTTCGAGAAATGCCGACAGGATATCACTGACCTTGCCGGATTCCACGCAGTAGATTTTGCTGCCATTGGCCCTAAGGACCTGCAACGCTTTGGGGCCAACTTCTCCGGTAATCAACACCTTCGCGCCGATTTTTTCAAGTGCTTGCGCCGCCTGAATGCCGGCTCCATGTTCCAACCCTGCGTTTTGCGAATTTTCATAAGCAGTCCAGTTTTTCATTTGGGTGTCGAATACAAGAAAATAAGGCGCCC
>CAZSRN010000055.1:1182-10305 GCA_964609115.1 uncultured Veillonellaceae bacterium
CCATCCATCCTTTCATTGTAATTCCCGGTTGTCGCGGTAATCGCTACACGCATGTTCTCACCTCTTTCATTTTTTTGTAGTTTGATCCAATTGCCCGGATAAATTCCGCCATAGTGTGGTTAACGCCTCTCTCAGCCGAACGTCTTCCGTCGGCCAAACCGTCCGCATTTCTTTCAAAGCTGTCCTGAATGAATCCCTGTAGGGAATCTCACCAACGATCCGCACTGCATGAGACTCACACCAATCCATAATTTTTTGATGTACGCCTTCATGCAGATCACATTTATTGATGCAAACGGACAACGGCAATCGAAAATGTGTCGTTAATTCATGTAGCCGCTGCAAATCATGCAGAGCTGAAACTGTTGGCTCCACAACCGCCAGCACGATTGAAGCGCCAGTAATGGTTGCAATCGCAGGACATCCGATACCTGGCGGTCCATCAATCAAAATCAGTGATAGCTTGTTCTCGTTCGCTATTTTTCCCGCAATTTCTTTCACGCGACACACCAGCTTGCCGGAACTTTCAATTGCCGGCCCCAGGTCGGCATTAACCAGAGGACCGCTTGTAGTTTCCCATACTTGCCAAGTTCCAGCCTGACGTTTTTTCAAATGTAAAACTTCCGCCGGGCAATGATCCACGCACACCCCGCACCCTTCGCATAAAAGCGGATTCGTCAGCACGCCATTTTCGATAGCGCCAAATCGGCACAATTCGCTGCAAATCTCACATTGCAGACACTTGTGGATATCCGAAGTGATTTCCCATCCAGCTTCAAAAATACCGGATTCACGCACCTGTCCGCCTAAAATCAATTGCAAATTTGCTGCATCGACGTCACAATCAGCCAAGACTTTGTCAGAAATAATTGCGGCCAATGCTCCGGTAATGCTGGTCTTTCCTGTTCCGCCCTTGCCGCTGACAACTACGATTTCTTTTACAACGCCGGCCATATGCGTCGGACCTCCTCCCATAGCTGCCGGCCAATAGCCGCACCGGCCTCCGGCAAAATACCGCCTGCATATTTTGTCGCCCATTGTCTGGAATAAGGAATATCCGCCAGAACCGGAATATCTTGTTGTCGACACAACTCCCGTATCCGCTGACGCCAAGAGTTCTCTTCACTTTTATTGACCAATACCGCGCAGTGAGTCAGTCCGATCTTGTGCACAACCTGTATGGCCAAATCCAGGTCATGCAACCCAAATGCATTGGGTTCCGTTACCAACAGACAAACATCACTGTCTGCCACCGCCGCCACCATGCTGCAAGATGTCCCTGGCGGGCAGTCCAGTACAACATCTTGGGCATTGGAAATTGTTGACTTGAGGGCTCGAATCAACGGCACTGCCGTCGGCATTCCGGGGTCAAGTTGTCCGCCACTCCAATTGACATGAGCGTAAGCGCCGGTTCCTCTTCCGATCTTAATTTGACCAATCTGCCGGGGATTTTCCCGGATCGCTTTGGGCGCGCAGGCCAAAATACATCCTCCGCAGCTATGGCATAATTCGGAAAAAACCATCGCTTTTCCCCCGGCAACCACCAACGCAGCAAAACGGCAAACATGGACGCAGGCTTCGCACCCGGTGCACTTTTCTCTATCAATTACCGGTATGGGTATCTTTGCTTTTTTTACTTGTTCGATCTGTGGCGTAAGAAACAAATGACAGTTTGGCTCCTCCACATCACAGTCCACCAATTGAACCGCATCGCTGCCCAGTGAAAGCATCAACGCTACCGTTGTTTTCCCTGTACCGCCTTTGCCGCTTGCCACGCTGACAATCATTCATGTTTCCTCCTATTCCCGAATTTTCTCCTGCCGCAAGGTTTCCGCCTAACGCCGTAAATTATTTGCTGTTGCTCCATCGCTTCCCGGTATTTTCATTTTTACGAAGTTTTGAAATATAGTTCATTACGTGGGTAAAAAAAGAGATCCATTTCTCCGAAAGCTGTGCTCATGACCTGCCAATGCATTATTTTCGTGTTCACCGTTGCCGTATTATCTCCCGAACTCCGCATTGCGGACACACCATTTGGCACCCTCGAGCGCCGGAACCATGAGGAACTTCCCATTCATAGCCGCACGTATTACATTTAAACCGGCGGCTGCCGTTACAGCACTTCATCCGGTAATTTCCGCCTTCAATGCGCAGTGACTTTCCTTCCCACAGGAACTGCCCGATTTTTGTATGCGCCTTAGCCAAAATACGATGAAATGTCGGTCGGGAAATTCCCATCAATTCAGCAGCCGGTCCCTGATCCATTCCTTCTACGTCCGCCAACCGAACTGCTTCCATTTCTTCTATTGAGATCACCATTTCGTCCACTGCGAAGATAGGAATCCCAACCGGTTTAAACTGACCGACCGGAGGCAATTGTTCTACATGTCTTTCCTTAATGGGTCGCATATTTCCACCCTTTTAATGAACTATTGTTCAATATAATTATATGAAATACGCTCTTTCTAGTCAATTGTTTTTTTATAACTGACCTGTTTGGATTTTTTCACTCGTTTGCAGGTTTTTTCTCGTAGCTGGTGGGGCCGTTTTCATAGCCGACCTGTTTGAGCCACCAGGCCGGATAAAAGACGGGATCGGCAATGGCTTTTTGTGTGTTGAGGTAGCCGTCGTTGTACTTAAGATAGAGGTTTGACGCCAATTTCCACCAATCAGTCCGCACGGCGTTGGCATTTTGGTCACTGTATCGGGTCAGCAGTTCGCGGGCGCCTTTCTGATCGCCTTTGTTCCAGAGTGCGAAAGCCTCCGCTTCCAGTTTTGGTTGCCGCTCGAACGCGTTGGTTTCGAAGCGGTCACGTACGGCATGAATGTCTTTGATCATGTACGAATATTTGAGCATGGAATAGTTCGCCACGTAGTTGAACGCCATCCATAGGCTGTTGCGGTCGAACTTGAGAATATCCGCCTTCTGGATGGGCGTCGGCAAATCCGTGGCTCCTGCATAGAAAGGCATGAGTACTGCGGTCGCCGGACGGTCCGGTCCGAACCAAACCACGCCGCCGATGGCGTCAGGCAGCCAGCTGCGGGATTGATTGACATGCGCATAGACGCAGCGGTAAATGTTCAGGGGACGTTCGAACTCCCCGATAACCGGCGTAAGACGGCCTTCCTTATCCGCCATTCCTTCCGCGTTGCCTTCGAAGCGGTTGGGATCGCCGAACGGACCGGCAGCCAGCCCTTTGGTTAGGTCGAATTCCGTGCCTTCGTAGTTGTCTCGATGAATGGCGAAGACATCGCCGACAGACAGTTTCTTGTCGGGAGTGACGGCGAAGGGATAGGCCCGGGTAAAGGGGCCTTCCGCCCAGGGAGATAGATCGAGGGACGGGGCGACCAATGACTGGGCGCGCCAGACGCGGCGCAGCGAATAGTACGGATGGTGGAACTCACCGTCGCCATAGACGCTGGCAAAGTCCAGCGGTCCATTTTCGGGTTTCCACCAGCCTTTGGCCTCGGCAATTTCAAAGATGTTGGCGGAGAACATCATGTCCCCGGCATTGGGACGAACATCGCGAATGCGAAACTGGTTGGCTGCGACGAAAAATCCATTGTCAGGTACGCGTTGGGCGATCCAGACGCCGCCTGTGCCATTCATATCATAGCCGGCCATTTCCATGACCCAGCCCTCGTTCGGATCTGCTACCAGCAGGGTTTCCCCCGTGCCGTAGTAGCCATATTTTTCAATGAGTTCGCCCATGAGCTGGATCGCCTCGCGAGCGGTTTTGGTCCGTTCGAGAGCTACGCGGGAAAGTTCGGCCGAATAGAAAATGCGTTTGCCGGGTTCCGGCTCCGGGTTCACTTTCGCTTTGTCGGTGCACTCGCCGATGGAGAGCTGATGTTCGTTCATGATGCCGTAGTTGGCGTCAAAATAAGCGTACGTGTGGGCCACCTGCGGGATGAACCCGAGCGGCACACTGGGGGGGACATCCTTGATGTCGTAATTGGGGCCGCGCTCCTTGGTCACGATACGGTGACTGATCGTAGCTCCCCATTGCGGTTTGAAGTCCAGGGACGCATGGGAATAATACACTGCCCGAAGCGAACCGGGCTTGTGATCCTGCGCCGGAATATAAATCATGCTGCCATCGTTCAGGCCGTCGTCGGAGTGAGAGACCATCACCGATCCGTCGGCAGAAGCAGCCTTGCCCACGATGGTCGTGGTGCAGGCGTAAACCGGCAGGGCCACGCCCAGATAGAGAACCACTGTAAATACCGACAGTATTTTTCGCAGCTGCTTGCTCATAATCCTCGGCGCCTCCCTATTATGTGTTTCACTGCTTAAAATTTATATCCAACGACAAACTGCCCGTAATCTCCATGCATGCGGTGCGTGTGATCCACATCATGGATCCACTTGGCGACGATGGAGAGATTCCCTTTGCCCGCTTTGGGCACCCAGAGAATGGCAGGCCCGAATCCGAGCGAACTGCCCCGGAATCCGCCCAATACCGCACCGCTGCCGCTGTCATCCGATATCTGGCTGTAGTAGTAGCCGTGCAAGCCCACTGCGAAGTTGGGCTTTAGGAATTGATTCAACGCAACGTCCACGTGGAACTCATTACCTGACTGATAATCGGTGTCATGGTTCTTCGTATTGAACACGAAGCCTGGCGTGATGGTTATTTCTGTACCTTTTTTATTCATCCAGGTCATGGCGAGGGATGTATCAAATGCCCAGTAATTTCGGCCTACATTCGCGAGGTTGCCGGCGGTGTACGCTCCGGTTGGAATATAGACCGATTGAGTCAATTTATAGAAGATATCACTCTTTTTCCAATACAGCGAAGCCGATGCGACTGTATCGCCAAATCCATTGCGGTTGCCGGAAAGGTTGCGTGATCCCAGCGTAGAATCGGCGCTAACATTAACATTGACATTACCGGTCGTAGGAATCGCCGCTCCGATTTGCAGACGGCCACCCAATACAGGTTGCTTAAAAGCATAGAACCCCGCCATGTAGTTGTAAACGGCACTCGAATCAAGTTCCAGGTTCACATGTCCGCGCAGCACCGCTTTACTGGCATATCCCTTGAAATACAGCACTTGGTCGGCAACCATGAATCCGGGCTCCGGAGTTACCGCGGTCACAAAAGTCGTGGTGGAACCGGGAAAATAATAGCTTGCGCCGCCTTCCGTGGCCCCGGCCTTCTGCAACGACATAACTAAACAAGCCAATAATAACGGAATCAACAAGAGCGCTCGTTTCAATGCTATTCCTCCATTTTTGCATTATTGGAACTGTGCTTTTGTCGATTCCATCGACAAATCTATTTAATCCTTCGGTTTGCCGACCTGCTGAATTTTTGCCTGCATTTTCGAGCTCAATGGAACAACAAGCTCTGCATTATAGGCCCCTGTAGGTAGGTAAGGCATTTCATTTTTAAATATCTGCTGGGCCGCAACGGCATTGGTGCGGGATTTTGCGGCGAGCGAACCTTCTTTGGCGATCGGGTCCACATCGGTTGCCAGGATGGAAACCGTATTGTCGCTGTTGCGAACGATCTCAAAAATGCGGAACTGCTGAGGGAAATCGCGCAATGATGAAGTTTCAATCTGCCAGAAACCGAGCTCGGGGCGAACCGGGTCAGGCGAGGGAAATGCAGTGACCGTGTTGATATGACGATGGCCCGCCGCAAACAGGATCAGATTTGGATATTCATGAAGTTTGGCGATAAACTGCGCTTCCGTTACGATGGAAGCCGGACTCCAGCCCATCATGGACGGCCAGGGTTCGACGCCGATCGGAATATGCGCCGTAATGATCATCAGTTTGCCTTCCGCCTGTCCCAGCTCCAGCTCCTGCACCAACCAGTCATATCGTTTCTGGTCCAGCGCAGCATGCCCATAGCCCAGTGATTCCGGATTGACGGGATCGTCGTTGCCTTGGGTATCATCGAGCACGATCACTTTGACCGGAATATCGGATTTGGGCTCAAAGCTATAGCAGGCAAAATCATTGTCGATATTTTCTTGCGAGAAACCATGACCGACAGGACTGGTTGAGGTTTTGAAAAACTCATTCATCCATTCCTGCCTGTACAGGGAGCGGCGATCCGGGTCGGCGGCGCGAACCTGGGGAGGCGTGGCGAAGTTTTTTTCCGGACCGACTCCGATGACATTCCCGTACGGAGTACCGCCATCGATCGCGCCCATATAAAAGCCCCGGCTATCCAACCCCCGAGGATCGACGAACACGTTGCCCAGGTTGATGATATCCCGGCCGAGGAGAGCTTTTCGACTATAATCGTTCGGCGGCAGGAATCCGATGAAGAAATGATCATGATTGCCCATCGTCTGATACCAAGGGATCGTTTTATCCAGCCCGGCCGCACGGTACGGTTTTTGATGGTCGATGGTGTCGGCTCCGGCATGATCCCCGGAACTCGGATGGATGAGTTTGCCGTCGATGACATCGACATACCAACGCAGTTCATTGTACTGGGTATTGTTGCAGGTATCCCCCAGCGATATCCCAAAATCGATCGGTGTTTCTTTGTGCAGTTCGTTGACTGTCTGAATGGCGGCATCAAGAACATGCGTCGTGTACAGCATAACTCCGGAATACGCTGACGAAACCCCGCCGCTGACACCATACAGTATTGCCTGCGCAGGAGTTTCCTTATCGGAGATATGGATATCCGTGATGGTAAAGAAGCGCAACAGGTTTGCCGCAGGCGAAACCGCAGCGGCGCTATATCCCGACTTCATCAGATCCAGTCTTTTTTCATAACCCAACCCTTCACCGGCTTGCCACTTTCCATAGCCGTATTGTGAATACTTGGCCAGTTCGGTCGGATGCAATTTTGGCGAAGAAGCCGGTACGGGGATCGGTATCACGGTCTGCGCCAGGGTTGTCCTGGATTTTTTCGTCAATGCTCCGGCTGAGCGCAGCCAAGTGGAGGGCATGCCGCCGCTTGCGACCAACAAAGCCGCACCGGTTAAGCCTGATTTGAGGAAGGTACGTCTGGAAAACTTCATTCTTTTCGCTCCTTAAAATAATTTTCCGCCCTGACAGCGGCATTTTCCCTGAGATTGTAGTAGTAAAACAGATAATCATAGCTGTGATAGACACCTTTGGGAAATACCTGATTCCCCGGCGACAGTTTGTCCACATCCACTGTGCTGCAGATCACCACGCCGCGTTCCTTGCTGACACGGGCATCCGCATAGTGTTGCTGCGTTACCAGCTTGCCAGTTGCGTCCATATCGACCGATCCCAGGCTTTGGGCAGCAGTTGCCGTTTTTTTTCCCCGGGTCCAGCTGATGGGGTTGATCGCCATCGCACCAGGCAATACGACCGGATTTTTCCCAGCAACTGTGGGCGCTTCCGTATTGTAGGAAATGATCACGCCGGTGTCATGCGCCCCCTGCGCAAATTTCAGGTGCGGGTTTTTCGCCAGATACTCCGGTGTGATGGAGTAGCCGATCACATAGGCGGCAATCATGCGCGCCTGCACCTCAGGATGCGCCTTCATGTAGTCGCCGAGAAGGTACAGGAGCACATTGGAGCCTTGGGAGTGTCCGGCTAAAATAAACGGACGCCCCTGATTGTAGTGTTGTATATAGTAATCGAAGGCAGCCAGCGCATCGGTCGTGGGTATACCGCCGACCACCTGCGCTTGCTGGGCGAGCGGCAACGCCAAGGTATACGCGGCATCCGCCTGTCGATAATAGGGAGCATACAGATTCCCTACCGGTTCAAACGCAGAAGCCTGGACGGCAAACGCCAGCTTCGAATTTTTCAGCATGACGGGATTATCAATGTTACAAATATTCGGCTCATCCTTGTTCACTTTTTGAAATACCGTCGGATAAAGGTAAAAAACATCCACAGTTTTCTCTGCGGACGCAGGCAGCGATAACCAATACTCGGTTTTCGCATAATCAGTCGCCTGCACTTCATTGCCGTAGGCAGTAAACGTCATGCAGAGAAGCATCGCCAGAACGAGTAGTGAGATTTTTTTTGCGTTCATTCCCCTGTCCCCTCCATATTTTTACTATTACTCCTTGCTTTGATTCCCTGCGAGAGCGGCAAAACCCTTTGTAATTCAATCTGTCATTTTACCTCGATGGTCCGCTCCAGATTGTCCAGCCAGATTTTATCACTGTGCCGGAAAGTCTTGATGACGACTTTATCCGGATAGAGATACAAAGAATTGGTCCAGATAACCTCGCCGTCCAGGGTCGGATTCTGAATGTCGTGGACACGTCCGTCATAGAGGTTGACCGGTGAATCAAAATCCTTGTTGGTAGCCGCCGTGTGCGTATGTCCCGATACCCACAGGAATACCTGGGTGTTCTTTCGCAGCAGATCCCGGATCTCTATCTCCGGCTGGGCGATAAACGAAGGTTTGTTAACGAATTGATTATAGTCGGTCAAGGTTCCCGCCAGGGGGGCATGAGCAAAAACTATCGTCGGGCGATTGGGGTTTTTGTCCAGTATGTCCGCCAACCAGTTCATCTGTTTCTGAGAAAACTGGCAAAGCACCTTCGAGTCCAGACTGTCGGTGGATAGAAACACCAGCAGATAGCGACCGTATTCCTGCGTGTAATACAATTGCGGCTGCTTAAACTCACGCTTGAAGCGTTCCAGCTTGGCTTGCCTTTCTTCTGCATTGCCGCGAATAAATTTAAAGTTTGGATCGCGTCCAATGTAAATATAATCATGATTTCCCACGATATACGAGACGGGTTTGTTCAGCTTGTTGAAAAAGGACTTTGCAGCGGCATATTCGGCTTCAGTTCCGTATGATCCGACCAAATCGCCGGTCGCGACAATGCGGGTCAAATCCGTCCATGCATTGATATCGCTAAGAATGTTCTGTTTGGCAGCCACAATCCGTTGCTCTTTCGCGGCATCCGGATTTTCGCGGGGTATAAAGGGCAAATGCGCATCAGACAGGATCACGATGCGCTGGTAGTCAACCGGTGCGGCCCAACCGCCGATTGGCGCCACCCAGCTGCATAGGATCACGAGGATTGCGATTAAAACTGCCTTGTTCCCTCTGGCAAAATTCAGCATCGTGTTTTCCAGCCTTTCACTTTTGCGTTATGTTTCAAAATATGCTTACGACTGCAATTGTACTTATTTGGTAAAGCGACCGTCAT
>CAZSRN010000056.1:0-10220 GCA_964609115.1 uncultured Veillonellaceae bacterium
CCTACAGCAGTAGAGACGAGGGGTTTTTTATTTTCAGATGAAACAGAAGGAGGAGTCGACGATGGAAAACAACAAACCGGTAGAAATGACACAAGTAAAGTCACAGGGAGGCAAATTCCGTTGGGTGGCCGTATCGGCATTGCTGCTGGCCATCGGTGCGATTATGCGTCTTGTCAGCCCGAGCTTTGCCGGGGTTAGTATTAATTGGATCATTACCATGTATTGCATCACCATTCTGGTGATTCACCCCAGTATTCCCAAAGCGGTAGCGATCGGACTGGTGGCCGGCGCCATCAACACGATTACTTCCAAATCGCCCATGCCGCATTTGAATCTTTTGTCTGAGCCGATTGGCGCGTTAACCTGCGTACTGCTGATGAGCCTGCCCTTTGCGCTGAAAATTGGAAATGTCAGCTTGCGCCCGGGGTTCATCACCTTTATTACGACATTTGCCAGTGGATTCACTTTTATTACTTCGTTCAAAATCTTGATGAACATTCCGACGCAGATTTATCTGTATGGGATGTTGCCGGTCGTTGTCTTTACAGCCATCGCCAACACGGTGATCGCCCAGCTGTTGTATTATCCGGCCCGTAAATTGCTGGGGCAGGAGGATTCCTGATGGATGCTGTCCGGTTCGAAGAGTTTTCCTATCATTATCCCAAAACGGGCCAAGGGCTGGAGCAGGTGACGTTATCCATTCCTGCGGGTTCGTTCACGGTAGTGACGGGAGCCAACGGCAGCGGAAAAACAACCCTGTGCATGGCGATGACGGGGCTGGTGCCGCATTATTTCGGCGGATCCATGTCAGGCAGGGTTCTGGTGGAAGGAAAAAGCACGGCGGACCGGCCCGTAGCCGATATTGCCGCCAATGTGGGCTTGGTTATGGATGATTACGAGAGCCAGCTGGTGGCGCTCACGGTATTTGACGAAGTGGCCTTTGCCTTGGAAAACATGGCGGTTCCGCCCCGGCTGATCCGGGAGCGGGTGTTTGCCGCACTGGACTCGGTCGGCTTGTCCGGTCTGGAAGAACGGGAATTATCCGCATTGTCCGGCGGGCAGAAGCAACGGCTGGCGGTCGCTTCCGTACTGGCATCCCAGCCCGGTATTCTGGTGCTGGACGAACCCACTTCGGCGCTGGACCCGGAGGGAGCGGCGGAACTTTATGCATTGATCGCCCAGTTGAATAAGGAAAAAGGGATTACCGTCGTTGTTTCGGATCATGATCTGGCGCGGGCGCTGCCTCATGCGGACGCGGTGGTTGTGATGGCTGCAGGGCGCGTAGCTCTTGCCGGGTCTCTGAATGAAGTGTTTGAACGGATGCTGTCCGATGAAATCTATTCGGCCGCAGTGCCTTCCCTGCGTCGCCTGAAAGCGGCGCTGGAAACGGATGCAAGGAAATTTTCGGGCTGGATGAGTGCAGAGGAAGCCGTGACTGAGATCGAAGCCGGTCTCCGTTCGGCGGGGAGGATATCACTGAGTGCTTGAGATCAACGAGGTATTTTTTTCTTATCCGGGACAGGCGCCCGCATTAAACAAAGTGTCGGTGTCGATTGAATCCGGCGAATTTATCGGACTGGCCGGACGCAACGGCAGTGGAAAAACAACCTTGACCCGTCTGATGGTTGGACTCGCCAAACCGGCAGCCGGGCAGGTCATTCTGGATGGAAAGCCCGCGCAGGATTGCGGTCCGGCTGTGATGGCGCGATCGATCGGATATGTGTTTCAGAATCCGGACCGGCAGATTTTCCGGGATACAGTCGCTTCCGAGGTCGCCTATGGACCGGAGCAGATGGACTGGAGCGACGCGGAACGTCAGGCGGCGGTGAATGCCGCTTTGGAGATGACCGGTTTGACCGAAGTTGCCGATGCCTATCCCCGCGGCTTGCCGCGCAGCACCCGGCAAAAGATTGCCATTGCCTCGGCGCTGGCGCTGAAACCGCGCATGTTGATTCTCGATGAACCGACCAGCGGGCAGGATGCGGAAGAAAAAATCCAGCTGATGCAGCTGCTCGGCAAGTTGAATCGGCAGGGAATCGGCGTCATCCTGGTCACCCACGACATGGAGCTGCTGTTGGAACATACCCGGCGCACCGTGGTGCTGCACCGGGGCGAGAAAGTATATGACGGCCCGACGATAGAGCTGTTCGCCGATCCGGCGCGGGATGTGGCGGCCTGGGGGCTGCGGGTTCCCGATGTTGCCGCGATAGCCGGCAAAATTGCTCAAATCAAGACTCCGGTTCGTTCTGTCGAAGAACTGGCCGACAGCCTGAAACAGCAGTTGGGAGGAAAAACGGATGAAGATCCTGGCGCCTCTATGTAATCTCATCGTAACCATCATGATCTCCATCTGGACGGTGCTGATATGGGACCCGTTGTTGTTGGCGATTCTGCTGGCCGTTGAACTCGTGCTGCTGGCGTATGCGGGGCAGTTGCTCAAGCTGGCCAAGGCGTTGTTCGGCCTTATGACGGTTGCCCTGTTCTTTTCCGTCATTCAGCTGCCTTTTGACGTTAGCTATCCCATAGCCATTGCCAGCGGGCTGAAAATGATGGTGATGACTGTGGCGGTGTTGCTGATGCTGGCCACCACACGGTTGCCCAACCTGACGGCTGCACTGGTCAGCCAGGTGAAAATTCCCTACGAATACGCCTTTATGTTTACTTCGGCGCTGCGGTTTATGCCGGACTTCGTTGCCGAGAGCCACGCGGTTCGCGAAGCGCAGGTCTGCCGTGGCTATGTGCAGAGCAGAAATCCTCTGAAGCGCATTGTGGCGTATGCCGCGCTGGTTGAGCCCATGGTGCTGCGGGCCATTACCCGTTCGGATACTATGGCGATGAGTCTGGAATTGCGGGGCTTTGGCAGTACCCAACGCACTTTTTCCCAACGGATTGCCTTTCGTGGCGTGGATTATTTGGTATTGGTCATTCTTGTCGGAGTTACAGTCGCAGTGATTCTAAACCGCTAATCTGCGGGCTGTTGAGGAAGTACTCGTTTTGTGGCGAATAAGCAGGAGGGAGCTGGAAAGATGTCTAAAATTCGTAAGATACTGTTGAGTGAAGACGAAATTCCGAAGGCTTGGTACAATATTCAAGCTGATTTGCAGGAACCGCTGGACCCGCCGCTGCATCCCGGCACGTTAAAACCTTTGGGGCCGGAAGATTTGTCGGCAATTTTCCCGATGGCGCTGATTGAGCAGGAAATGAGCCGGGAACGCTGGATTGAGATTCCGGATGAAGTCCGGGAAAAATATTCGTTATGGCGTCCATCCCCGCTGATTCGTGCATATGAACTGGAAAAAGCGCTCGATACCCCGGCAAAAATTTATTTCAAATATGAAGGCTCCAGCCCGGTGGGCAGTCACAAACTGAATACTGCCCTGGCGCAGGCCTACTATAACAAAAAGGCGGGCATTTCCCGTCTGGCGACCGAAACCGGAGCGGGACAATGGGGTTGCGCACTGAGCATGGCCTGCAAGTATTTCGATCTGGAGTGCATGGTGTATATGGTGAAAGTCAGCTTTCAGCAAAAACCGTATCGCCGCTCCTTTATGGAAGTATTCAACGGTTCGGTCATTCCCAGCCCGTCGGAAATGACGGCTGCCGGGAGGGCTGTATTGGCTGAGCATCCGGATTCGCTCGGCAGTCTGGCGATTGCTATTTCCGAAGCAGTGGAAGACGCAGCCGGACGAAGCGACACAAACTATGCGTTGGGCAGCGTGCTGAACCATGTTTTGCTTCATCAGACCGTGATTGGTCTGGAAGCGAAAGCGCAGCTCGAAAAAGCGGGGGATTACCCGGATGTTGTCGTTGCCTGCAATGGCGGCGGCAGTAATTTCGGCGGAATGGCCTTCCCCTTTGTGGCTGACCGGTTAAAGGGCAACAAAATCAGGGCGGTGGCGGTTGAACCTTCCGCGTGCCCGACACTGACCCGGGGCGTTTATGCGTATGACTTCGGCGATCTGGCCAAAATGACGCCGATCATGAAAATGTATACCTTGGGGCATGCATTCATGCCGGCGGGAATTCACGCCGGTGGTCTCCGCTACCACGGCGATTCGCCGCTGGTGAGCGCGCTGTATCACCACGGGCATATTGAAGCCAGATCGTACAATCAAAAAGATGTGTTCCAGGCCGCGATTCTGTTTGCGCAGTCGGAAGGGATTTTGCCTGCCCCCGAATCTTCGCATGCGATCAAGGGTGCGATCGATGAAGCGATTGCGGCCCGTGAAGAGGGGAAAGCCCGCACCATTCTGTTCGGGTTGTCGGGACATGGCTTCCTGGACCTGGGCGCGTATGACAATTATCTGGCCGGCAAAATGGTCGATGTTCCCTGCCCGGAGGAAGATCTCAGGGAAAGCCTCAAGCACCTGCCCAACGTTTGAGAGTTCTTGCACGAATGAACCTTCACTTAGTACAATAAAAAGAGAGGGAAAACACCAACGTTGGTGTTTTCCCTCTCTTTTTGCCTGTTTTACAGGGAATCGTCGGGATCGGTCATGCCTTCGGGACCGGACAGTTTATAGAGCATCAGAAATTTATTGACCAGGACGGGATCAAACTGGGTTCCTGAGCAATTTGCAATTTCCCGCAGAGCCTCATCATGGGAAAGAGAGCGGCGATAAGGGCGGTCGCTGGTCATGGCGTCATACGCATCGGCAATCGCCAATATCCGGCATTCGATAGGAATTTCCTCGCCGGAAAGACCCAGGGGGTATCCTTTTCCATTCCACCATTCGTGATGTTTCAGCACCCAGTCGGCGATGGGAAGAAGATCGGGCGACGATTGGGCAATCCGGTGCCCGATCTCGGAGTGGCGCTGCATCTCTATTTTTTCTTCCGCCGTCAGGGGGCCGGGCTTTAACAGGATACTGTCAGGAATGCCGACTTTGCCGATATCGTGAAATTGAGCAAACAATCGCAGATCGGAAATTTTTGACGCGGAAAAAAACAAATCGGCGCCCATTCTGGCGATGATGGCCTGCAAGCGGACGGCGTGGCCTTCCGTAATAAAATCACGGGCTTCCAGCAGTTTCATCACCGTTTGCACGATGGCGCTACGGGTGCTTTGGCGGCGATGCAGTTTTTCACGGTACATGTTGTTGTCCGCCCGCTGGAACAGTTCGCGCATGGGAACCGAAGAATCCGGCGAGAAGGCATACCCGATGGAAAGGCTGATCGGAGCCTGAACCTGTGCGGAATTGAATTCCTGAATCTTGCTGCGTAATCGATCACAGGCGATTTGTACCGTTGTCTCATCGACCAGGGGGAGTAATATGGCGAATTCATCGCCGCCGATCCGGGCTACGATATCGGAGCTGCGAAAACACAGGGACAAGATATGCGCGGCGCTGGTCAGCAGGATATCTCCCTGTTCGTGCCCCAGCGTATCATTGATCAGCTTTAATCCATCCAGATCGAGCATGATCAGACTCGCCGCGCCGGTCTGCCGACGCTCGATCCGCTGCATTTCCTCTTCAAAGTAGGCCCGGTTGTAAAGGCCTGTCAACGCATCGTGAAAGTTCTGGTAATGCAACAATTGCTCCGTTTGTTTGCGGTCGACGATTTCCCGCTGGGCTTCCCGGTATAGGAAAGCATTTTCATAGGCAATGGATGCCAGGTTGGACATCTGGTCCAACAGGTCAATATCCTTGTCTGAGAAACTGCGCCCTTCCTCCGTGTGCCACAACCCGATAATTCCGACAACTTCACCGGCGTTCTTCAGGGGAAAATAGACCACCGCTTCCGCCAGCTGGTCGGCAGGCGAAGTGCGGTGCTCCCAATGCTTGTAATCGTTGATCAGAATGGTCCGGCCTGTTTTCCAGACTTGTCCGGCGGCGCCTTCGTCAATGCGGTTGCGGGAACCCAGCATAGCGCCGGCAGGGCCTGTAGCCACTACGCGAATTCGTTCGGTGTGATCTTCATTGAACAGCAGGACGCTGCCGGTCGATGCGCCGGTAATTTCGGCAGCCTTGTTGATGATGGTTTCCAGCAGATCCACGACATCCCGGCGATTCATGATTTCCAGCGAAGTGGTATGCAGAAACGACAACAGTTTGTTACGGCGCTGCAGCTCTTGATTGGCTTCCCGCTGGTGAACCATTTGGTTGAATAATAAACAATAAAAAGCCAGAATAAAAAGCGAAAAAACGGCCGTGGTCTTGAAATAAGAGTTGCGGCGCGCTTCGTAGTCGCTTAAGGCGGCGGTGGACGAAATGCCGATCGACAGGATCAATGGATAATCCACCATGTCCCGGTAGCTGCAATACCGTTGAATTCCATCCGAAAAATCGAGATCTTCAAACCGGCCGACCAAGGAGTTTTTCCAAGCGGAAAACAATTTGCCGGAGCCGATGTATTGCCCGATCTCCTTTTGGTCATTTTGCTGCAAAGCCCGCACAATGCCGTCATAGCCGACCATGACGACCTGTTTGTCGTCGTCGAGAACCATCTGCCGGTAGTAATCGGAAAAATACTGGGGATTCAGCGCTGCATAAGCGACGCCGGCGAAAGAACCGTCCGGATGATTCAGACGTCGGCTGACCGGAAGCAGCCATTTTTTATAAAGCGGGTCAAAAGTAGGCGTGGCAATGAAAAAGCGGCTTGCATCAAGATTTTTATGGGCGCTGTAGATTTCGGACAGAATGGAAGGGTCGAGCTGTTTCGTACGAGGAGCGCCGGTAATAATATATCCATCGGCATCCAGCAAATAGATTTCATCGATCAGCAAATTTCGCCGTTTTTGTATATAGTCGGTGAGATCCGGAGAAAGATGGTCTTGCGATTCGTAGCGAAATTTTACAAACAGAAGCGTGTCATCTACACTTTGAAGATTGCGGCGGGCGTGATCTTCAAAGGAACGCAGCAGATTTTCGCTTTCCTGGTGGATGGAATCAAATCCGAGCTGATATTCCTGCTCCACCCGGGTATACGTTTCATGCCAGGCAACGCCGATCAAAGCCAGACAAAAAAAAGAAAACAAGAAAAAAATCGCAGGAACATTTCTGCGACGGAGTCTGGACAGAAAAGATTGACGTCCTGTGTCCAACACGTTTTCCCCCAAAGGCCTGCACTTCCGTTAATATACTAATTGATTCAACAATTGAAAAGTAATTCCTGCAAAAATATAAAAGCAAAGAAATAAATCGTGCGGTGAAGAAGCGGAACGCTTTTTTTATTTTCTATATTCATGATCATTGTTTTCCTTATGATATAATTATTTTCAAATAGGTTGCGGCAGATGACGGGTTATCTGAAGGACCCTGTGCTTGGTACTTTCTTCGGCATCGCTGCAACCTGACCCGGGTTTCCGGGCATAAAAAGGCAGGCCAATGACAGGCCTGCTTTTTTATATCCTTTATTGAGCTTGCGAGTGGGTATTTTTCATTACAATATCAATTTTATCGCCATTTTTTACAAAAGCGGTATATTCCGCGACTTTGTTGTTCACTACAACGGTAATTCCGCCTGCGGCAGGAACGTCGGCCGGATTGAATTCGGCGGCCAGCAGAACATCCGCCAGCGTCGGCTGGCTTTCCGTGGAAAGCGCAAAGTCGATGTCGCTTCCATCCGGCGCAACATCCGACAGTTCCGCAGCGGAGCCGTTCAGGCTCAGGCTGTAGTGCCGGGTTGGAACGGAACAGGGGACGCCGTTGAAAACAACCTCAATCGGCTCGACATCTTTCGGCTGGAAGCCGGTGACTTCACTGAGGGAGGGGGTTGCGGGCGGGATCAGCTGCAATTGATCTCCGGCGGAGATCGGCGATCCGGGCATAGCCGCTTTGCCGTTAATGGCGAACGTGGGCCAGACGGAGTGAATCCGCTCGGTATGGTTGATGGTATAGACAAACCGTTTGGGTTCCAAAGGAATCCGTGCGGCCTGAAAAGCCCGATCAACCGTGTCAAGAGGAGTCCAGACGACTTCGTCCCGGTCCTTGAGCTTTTCATCGGGTGAAGCCAATTTCTCGTTGATATGGATCAATGGCGAAAGTTTGCGCTGTTTTCCTTCCAGCTCGACCGCCAGCGCCGCTGGAAGATCGACAAGTTCGGCAAGGCAGGGGGCGGGACTTTTCCCGTCCATTCCTTTCTCTACAACAATGACGTCGCCTTCCCCTACGGGATCGCTGAAGTTGGCGGGCTGTCCATTAATCGTGAGCTGCCCGGGCTGCCCAAGAGATCCGGGCAGAAACAGGCGTTCACCGTTGATGGTGAGCGTAATGCCCAAGCCCGAACGTCCGGCCAGACTTCGTGCGTCAATGCCGGCCGCGAGCAATGCATCTCCGACAGTCAGGCTGCCCAGGTTAAAGAGCCGTAGCGGCTGCTCATTCAATACCACATTCAAGAAGTTCAGGGTTTCGGCTCCGGCGATTTTTAAAATCCCCAATGGAGTTACGGCGTCCGGCGTGCAGAAATCGGCGGAAACACCTTGAACATCTTCGATCGCATCGGGACGGCGCACGGCAACCCGGTCTTTCGGCATATCCATGATTTGTGCAAGAATGTCGGGCAGCAGCGGCGTTAAGGCTCCGCCGCCGACCAGCAGGATGGCTTGCGGCACTGAATTGTTCAGGGACAGAATTTGCGTGGCGATTGCCTGCGCCAGTTCCGTCACCGCCGGAGTGATGCCCTTGATAATGTCGCTGGGCGGGGCACTGTGTTTGATGCCCAGAATATCGACGTAATTTACATGCTTGACGTTCCGTCCCAAACGGCGTTTCAGCGTTTCGGCAACTTTAAAGTCCAGCAGATGCTGACCGGACAATTCTTCGGTGATTTCATCGCCGGCAATCGGAACCATGCCATACCCGACAACCGAGCCGTTGCGGGTAACGGCGACGTCGGACGTGCCTGCGCCGACATCCACCAGCACCAGGTTCAGGTGGCGCATGGTGGGGGGGATTAATACATTGATGGCGGCAATGGGTTCCAACGTCAGGGTGCCGATTTCCAGACCGGCGTTGAGCACGGCGGCCTGCAGCGAATCAATGACCTGACGGGGCAAAAAAGTCGAAATAATTTCAATCGTCGCCTTGTGTCCGCGCTGTCCCACCAACGTCTTCATGACGGTGCCGTCCAACGAGAAATTCACGATGCTGTGCCCTACGCAATAGTAACTGGCGGGATCATTGACGATCCGGGAAGTCGCCAGTTGCTTCTGGGCGGACTGAATCGCCGTAAGCTCCAGCGTTCGTTCTTCCTGCGCCGTCAAGTATCCCCGGCTGTGAACGTCCAGTTCGGCGGAAGCGTTGAGCGTCGAAAGCGCGCGACCGGCAGCTGCGACGGCCACCTGATGCAGAGGACCAAAATCCTTTTCCAGTTTTCCCTTGATCATGCGAATCACTTTGGCGACTTCCGGGACATCATGAATCTGCCCGTCCAGCATGGCGCGGGTAGTATGCTCATGACGCACGCCGCCCAGCACCTGAATCCCCGTATCGGTTTTTTCACCGATCAGGCCGACGATGCTGCGGGTTCCAATATCCAGGGCAAACAATAATTTCTTTTCCATATGTAATTTGTTTCGCTGTCTTCCGCGGATTTCCTTTCGAAAAACGGTCCATAATTGCAATATCGTTTGAAAACATTCATCAATGGGCGTAAAATGTGCTAAAATGAAAACAGCTTACCACACAAACGGCTGCAGCTGGGGGATGAATATGAGCGAAGTACAGGTATTGGACCGGTCGCTGGATATAATCGAACTTGTCGCGGCTGCGCAACAAGGACTGGGAATCAGCCAAATTGCGGAAAAATCGGCCTTGCCCAAGGCGACGGTTCACCGCTTGGTTACGGCGCTATGTACACGGGGCTATTTGCAGAAAGACCACGGCAACAATTATCAAGTGGGAATCAAGCTGATCGAAGTGGCCAGTTACTCGATCAATGAGCTGGAGTTGCAGACGGAGGTCCGCCCCTACCTGAAGGAAATTGTGCAGCAGTTGAACCTGACGGCGCATCTGGGCGTGCTGGATCAAGATAAGGTCGTGTATGTGGAAAAACAGGATTTATTCAGCCGTTTCGGGTTATATGCGCAAATCGGGTATCGTATTCCGGCGTATTGCTCCTCCATGGGCAAGTGTCTGTTGTCTTCACTGCCGGAGGAAAAATTGGCCGAAGCCTTGCGGGGCTGCCATTTTACAAGATTCACCGTCCATACCATTACGGATTTCAAGACGTTGAAACGGGAATTGCAGAAAACGCGCAGCCGGGGCTGGGCGATGGAT
>CAZSRN010000057.1:0-4769 GCA_964609115.1 uncultured Veillonellaceae bacterium
ACAAGGAAGGCAATCTGTCCACGGTGACCGGCGCGTTCGAACGCCCTTTGAATATTTACCGCTGCGCTTACGCCTATGTCAATCAGTCCCGCTCCTGGCTGCCCAATGCTATTGGCGGCCTTATGCGGCTTGGGCTCGACCGCCCCGCCGCTTCCGTCCTGCTCCCTTTCTACGCCGGCGCCACCCATCTGCCGGATTCCGTCCAGCGTGCGGACCCTTTCCAACTCGACCGCCGGAGTCTGTGGACCGCTTTCAACTACGTCCTGTTGAAATACTCCTATATGATGCAGGATATCCGGGCGGCCCAGGCATTCTTTGAGAACCGTGCGTTCGGCAGGCAGGCCGAAGTGGAAGCTTCTGCGCTGGCCCTCTGGAATCAGGGCGATGAAAAAAGCGCCTCCACCCTGCTGACGCAATACAGCGACCAAAATGCCGAAGCTGTTTTGAAGGCCTGGTGGCAATTGTCCGAAACCCTGTACGTCAAATACAACAATGGGTATCTCAATGATTCCACCGGCTTGGCGCAACCTCTATTCTATCCCGCCGATTGGTTATGTCGGGTTGGGTTTGAAAATGGGCCCGTCAGCTACCGTCCGAAAAATGGCAATTGTGTCTGAACCGACACTTTCCGCCGCATTGCAGGAAAAACTTTTTGCGGCGCGAATATCAATGTAGTAAATAAGAAGCAAGGGAGTCCGCCGTGGTTTTTCATCCGTGGCCAATAAAGAATCTTTCCAAAATAATTTCATGGGGCATATTGGCCACTGTTTTGGGCGGACTGCTGTTTTCTGTGTGTTTTTTTGCGTCTGTTTCTCCTGCAAGCGCCAATCCGGAAGATCGGCGCATCGTTCGAATTGCCGCCGACAAAGCCTTCCCGCCTTATATTTTTTCCGCCGCCGCCGGACGGCCCGCCGGATTTGAAGTCGAACTCCTTCAATTGGTGGAGCAGGACACCCGGCTGAAGTTCATATGGACACTGACTGAATCCGGAAATGTGCTCGCATTGCTGCAAAGCAATCAAGTCGACCTGGTCTCAAGTATGAATATCCCGGAAGCCCGCAAAATGGACTTCATGTTTTCCCGGCCGTATCTGCAAAGCAAAGCCATTTTGTTTGTCGCCGCCGATAATTATCACATTCAAAGTATCGACTCTCTTGCCGGCAACCGGGTCGGCATCCAGCAAGGCGCCTTTTCCGAGTACGTCGCCATGCAAAGCACCTATCCCCTGAACCTGAGTTATTTCCCGAATTCCCGGGAACTGTTGCAAGCAGTAGCCGATCGCAAAATTGATGCAGCCATCAGTGATGCGTATGCCGGCTATTATTTTTTGTATCAGCTGCAGCTGGAGCAAAGTGTCAAGGCCATGGGAACTGAAATTTTCAGCCAGTCTTTCTCTTTCGCCGCCCGGCAAAACGATGCGGACGTGTTGCAAATCATCAACGCTTCACTGGAAAGACTGCAAGCCGGCGGCAAGATCGACGCCTTGCAGGAAAAATGGTTCGGCAAGCAAAATCTGTTTTTCGGGCTGAGCCGGGAGAAACTGCGCTATTATGCCGTAAGCGCGCTCGCTGCAATCCTTCTCATTGTTTCCGTCGCTTTCTTCTTCATTTTCCTGCTGCGCCGAAAAGTAGCCCAGGGTACCGCGAAAATTGCCGGTCAGCGGGATGAGCTGCAAAAAGCGTATCAGGAGATGGCCGCTCAAAATGAAGAATTGCTGGCCCAGGATGAAATGCTGGGGCAACAGAACCTTCTTCTGCAAGCCAGCGAAGAAACATTTCGTTTGGCTGTGGAAGCTTCAAACGACATCATTTTTGACTGGGATCTGGCAACGAACCGATGCGCTTGTGCGGAACGCTGGGCCGAACGTTTCGGCGTCCCGGCCACCGGCGAAAGCATCTCCATGGCTTGTCTGCTGGAACGGGTTCATCCCGAGGACCGTGAACTGCGATCCCTTGCGTTAAGCAGACACTTGCAGGGTCTAGAGCCTTATTTTATTTGCGAATATCGTCTGCAAACCGTGGACGGCGGCTATTTCTGGGTCAGAAGCCGAGGCAAGGCGGTGAAGAATTCCGCAGGAATCCCGACGCGGATTGTCGGCGCCATCACCGATATCAACGAGGCCAAGCTGCGCGAAGAACGCATCAGTACTCTGGCTTACTTTGACCCCCTGACAGGCCTGCCGAACCGAACGGCGTTCATGGAAAGACTGCGGGATGAACTTGCCGAAGAAAATGCCCAAGGCTCTCTGTTGCTGATTGATTTGGACAACTTCAAATTCCTCAACGATTCCATGGGCCACGACTGTGGGGATGCGCTGTTGTGCGAATTGGGGCACAGATTGTTGGACGTAGCGGGACGCACCAATATGGTCGCGCGAATCAGCGGTGATGAGTTTGTTGTTTTCCTGCTCCATATGGCGGATATTCCGACGGTGGAAGCGTTTGCGCGACAACTGACTCAGACAATGACCCAGCCTTTCATCTTCGCGGGCCAAAAACTTTTTTGCACCATCAGCATCGGTATTGTCCGATATCCGGAAGACGGCACGGATTCCAGCAAGCTTTTCCGGGATGCCGACACAGCCTTGCATAACGCAAAAGAGGAAGGGAAAAATACCTTCCGCTTTTTTACCGGCTGGATGCGCGAACGTATCTTTCAGCGAATGAGCATTGAATCCGGGCTGCGGCAAGCCCTGCAAAACAATGAACTGCTATTGCACTACCAACCCATCGTCGATACGCAAAACAGCCGCATAGTCGGACTGGAAGCATTGGTGCGCTGGAACAGTCCGGAGCACGGTTCCGTGCCTCCGCTTACTTTTATTCCGGTAGCGGAAGAAACGGGCCGAATCATTCCCATCGGCCGCTGGGTTTTACAGACGGCCTGCCTTTTTATGAAAAATCTTTCGCAGCAAGGGTTTCCCGCCCTGTTTATTGCGGTCAACATTTCAGCCCGCCAGATTTATCAGACAAATTTTGTCAGCGAAGTCAAGGCGATTTTGCAGGAAACAGGGCTGCCGCCTTCCCAGTTGGAACTGGAAATCACCGAAAGTGTCCTGATCGATTCTTTTGAGCAAAACGTCAGCAAGCTTCTGGAACTGAAAGAGCTGGGCGTAAAAATCGCACTCGACGATTTTGGCACCGGATATTCTTCGCTTACCTATTTGAAAAACTTGCCGATCCACAAGCTCAAAATTGACAAGTCTTTCGTGGACGATTTGGCGGAAGGCGGACCGAATGCCGCTATCCTGGACGCCATCGTTCATCTGTCCCGCTGCCTGGAGCTGAAGGTTGTAGCGGAAGGCGTGGAAACTCCCATTCAAAAAGCGGAACTCACCCGGCACGGTTGCGTCTTGATGCAGGGCTTTCTGTTTTCGGCCGCCATTCCCGCGGAGGAAATCCGGGAAACGTTGGAATCCGGATCGAAAGGCCAGCTGAATTAACGCTCAATGACGCGTTTTTTTCTTCGCAAACAAAGCAAAAAGGCCGCGATGAAAACAAGTTTCATCGCGGCCTTTTCATTTTTCACCATTACACGAAAAAATCCACCGAACCAAAATTTTCGTACAGCCGCCCCCGCTGCGAAGTAAAGCGCAATACACAATAATCGGGGTCCGTCACCCCCAACGGATAATACAGGGTGTCGCCTTCCTGCCAAATCCGTTCTTTGCTCGCCGGATCCTGCAGAACCTCCATGATCCCCTTGAGCATCACCCCCCGGAAAAACCGGGCGTCATAAAAATAAATCGACGCCTTGGGATTCTTCTGATACTGCCGGACCCGCATCGACGATGTGTTCGTCGTAAAATAAAAAGCCTTGATCCCGTCCTGTTCACGAGGCTTCAGCATCGCTTTCACATTGGGAAAACCCTCTTCGTCGACCGAACCCATAATGGTTTTGCCGCTCCGTTCAATCACGGACAGTGCAGTTTTAACGGGGTCTTTGCTCATCGTTGCCCAACACTCCCTTTCATTTTGTGTGCCGCCCTCCCGTTTACCCTGATGGAACCGGAGTCGATCTCCTGTAGGAAATCCTTCACCACTGCGGCAAAAATCGCCGGGCGCTCGATATGATGAATATGCGCCGCTTGCGGGATCACCGCCATCCGGGCATCAGGAAACGCCAGCTGGAAATCCTTCACCGTCGCCACCCCCGCTTCGTCCCGATCACCGCACGTCAGCAGCACCGGCTCAGTGATCTCCGGCAGCCGCGCCCTCAGGTCAAAATCTTTCAGTTTCCCGGTGATTGTGAATTCACTGGGTCCCCACATCGTATGATAGACATCTTCATTGAGCCGGGCGTTCGCCGCCTGCATAAAATCAGGCCACGGAGAAAGCGCGCAGAGATGCCGTTCATAATAAGCCATCGTCGCAGCCTGATACTCTTCGCCATAATCACCGGCCGCCTCGCCCTGCCCGATCGCCGCCCGGACCGCCAAGGGCATTCGCGCAATATTACTCCGTTGATCCTCATCCCAAGCAGGCGAAGATAGATAAGGCGCACACAGAACGACTCCCTTAATCCCGACCGGCCGCTTTGCCAGCAGATACGAGCAGGCCAGCGCACAGCCCCACGAGAAACCCATCAATACCAATTCGTCCAGTTTCAGCGCCCGCCGCACCTCCGCCAATTCCTCGACATAGCGCTCCACCGAGTAAAACTCCGCATCAGCCGCCCGGTCACTATTGCCGCAGCCCAACTGATCGTAAAAATAAACCGGCCGGTCTTCCCACAACGTCTCCAATCCCTCGCTCATGCTCAAGAATCCG
>CAZSRN010000057.1:4834-9662 GCA_964609115.1 uncultured Veillonellaceae bacterium
CCAAATTCCCGCTACCTGCTACAGCCTGTGCTCCCGCCATTCCTAATCTTCTCAACAATTTCGACATCCCCCGGACAGAAGGAATAATCACTAAGTTCCGCGATGGAAACCCATTTGATTTGGTCATGTACATTCAACGTCAATTCTCCGCCAATAATTTCAGCAGCGAAGAACGTGAAGAACAGCTCCCTGTCAGCAAAAGTGTAGTACGTCTTGCCGAATTCGCAGAGCACCTGTATATCTACATCCAGTTCTTCCTTGCACTCACGGATAATGCACTCTTCCAGCGTCTCGCCCGCTTCGAGCTTGCCACCTGGAAACTCCCACAATAGAGGCAGTTCGTCGTCCTGCGCCCGTTGGCAAATCAAGTAGTTATCATCCTGGCAAATAATCGCCGCTGTCACTTGAATCTTCAATTTATCCCACCACCAGTTTATTTGTTTTCTTCAGGAATTTCGCCGGGATCGGCGCGCGCAGCTTCCACGTGATATTCATCGGGCGGCTGCCCTCGTGCTTGATATAATCGGCAAGCCCCAAAAACGCATATGGTGAAGCATTGCCAAAAAGGTCCTTCTTGTTTTCCCGGACAAACAGCAATATCTGGGTGCCGGTCTGCCGGTGATGGATATAACGCTTCCCAGTAGCGGACTCATCCGAAGTGGTGCTTTGGCTCTGCCAGTGAAACAGTCGCTCATTGATCGAGTAGTCGTTATAGAGTGTCGTGGGCGAGTAGTCCTTGTCCGACTTGTTGAGAGTCACGAAGAATACGTCCGTCTTCTTTTCGGGGAAATATTTTACACCCAAGCCCTGCAGGGCGCCATAATTAAAATAATCCATCGAAGTCGCAATCTGGCGCAGCGAATAGTTGCAGTGCAATTCGAGCGAACATTCATACCCCAGGTCGACCGCTTCAGCGACGAGATCAATCTTATCAAAAGTATATTTCAGCAGTTCCATTAATTCATCAAGCAGAATCGGCGATGCCGCAAGCGCCCGCAGGTTATTCTCGACCTTCTCATCCTCCAGGTTTTCTGCCGATTCATTCCAGAGGGTCACATAAAACATCTGAAGCATATTTTTTTGCTGCTTGGATAGCGTTGCAACCGCATCACCATTGATTGTAGGGAGAAAATCAAGCAAAAAACGAATCCAACGGGGAGAGTTGATCCCGCAAATCCGGGAAAAGGCATTCGTCAGAACGCCTTCCAGTTCTTCCGTGAAATCAGCACGAACCCCAGCGAGTGCACAGAGCCGCGAGAAAGTTCCCCGCTCATACAGTGCGCGGGCGTCCAGATGATAATAATCCATGAAGTTTGCAAGCGTAACCGGAAGACCGCTATCTTCTTCAAATGTCGCCAGTCGGGCAACAAGTCCCGCCTTGGCTCCAAACGAACTTTTGATATTGCTCAGAACATATTCCTGCGCTTTGCGTTCGAGCTGAATGAAACAGCCCTTGGGCACCGAAGCAAAACCATCCTTGATCTCCCGCTGGACACTGTGCGTTGTATTGGCCAGCAATGCCGCGAATTTTTCGTCGAACCGGTACTTCTTATTTGCCTGCCCGATAAAGTCGAGCACCGTCAGGCAATCCTTGCCGGCTACCAACCGCAGACCGCGGCCGAGCTGCTGCAAAAACACCGTCAGGCTCTCCGTCGGGCGCAGAAAGAGGACCGTGTTGATCTCAGGAATGTCCACGCCTTCATTGTAAATATCGACAACGAAGATGAATCGAACCTCGCCGCCTACCAGTCGCGCTTTGGCGATATTTCTCTCTTCATCGGCCGATTCCCCTGTCAGATGCATGGCGGGGATTCCTTTTGCATTGAAAAAATCAGCCATGAATTTTGCATGCCCGACGGAAACGCAGAAGCCGAGTCCCTTGACCTCATCGAGATCTGTGACATACTTCACTATCGACTGAATGATCAGGTTGACCCGCCGCTCTGCGGATGCCTCCACCAAAGTGTAAACGTTGGTCAGTTCCGATTTGTCATAGCCGCCGCGGCTCCATCGCAAGTCATTCAGGTCGACGGTATCAGTCACGCCAAAATATTGGAACGGCGACAGCAGTTTTCGATCAATCGCCTCCGGCAAGCGAATCTCCGCTGCGATCCGGCTGTCAAAAAACTCGGTGATGCTCTTGCCATCCATACGCTCAGGAGTAGCCGTCAGTCCGAGCAGTACTTTCGGCTGATAATGCGTCAGCAGCTTCTGATACGTCGGCGCTGCGGCATGATGAAACTCATCGATGACGATATAGTCGTAATAATCCGGCGTAGTTTTTTCGTGAAATTCCTGGGAGTTGAACGTCTGAACGGAAATAAACAGGTGGTCAAAGCTCTCCGGGCGATAGTCCCCGACAAATAGATCACCGAAGTTGGCATCCTTCAGCACCCCACGAAAACAGGCCACACTCTGTTTCAGGATTTCCTGCCGGTGCGCCACAAATAGCAACCGGCGACACCCGCCAGGATTTTCCCGACAAAAACGCTTGTAGTCAAAGGCCGAAATCACCGTTTTTCCGGTTCCGGTCGCGGCGACGACCAAATTCTTATAATAGCCTCTTACTTTACGCTCCGCGTCCAGTTTATCCAAAATCTCCTGCTGATAAGGGTAGGGATAAATGTCAAACAAGTATTGATCCGGAGAATTTGTGCCAGATCGACGTTCATTCCTCAGTGCGCTGGCCAGTCGCTGCTTTTGTTCCCCATCGTAGCATTCAAACTCGCTTGAATGCCAATAGCTATCAAAAGTAGCTTCAATCTTTTTGATCGTATCCGACAGATCCTTGGCGGCGACTTTCACATTCCACTCCATGCCGCTCGAGATCGCAACATTGGAAAGATTGGAGGAACCGACATACGCCGTGGTATAGCCGGTTTCACGGTAAAAAACATAGGTCTTGGCATGCAGGCGCGTACGTTTGGTATCATACGATATTTTGATTTCCGTGTTGGAAAGTTGGCGAAGTTCTTCGATAGCCTTCACATCCGTGGCCCCCATGTAGGAGGTGGTGATGACGCGAAGCTGACCGCCGTTTTTCGTGAAGCTGCGCAGTTCCTCCATGATCATGCGCAAGCCGCTCCATTTAATGAAGGACACCAGCAGATCAATCTTGTCGCAGGAGGCGATTTCTTTTTTTATTTCCGTGTACAGACTCGGCTCGTTGATGGCGTTCGTAAAGAGAGAACTAATGGCAATCGACGTTTTCGGGCGAACAATCACCGCATTGCCATCCAGAGCATGAATGGTGTTGTGCCTCTCCACGAGAGAGAGCAGTTGCTCCGCCCTTGCGTCGATGAAAAGCGATCCTATGGAGGGTTCTTTGGTTTCAGCCTGAATGACTGCGACCAATTTGTTTACCAGAGAAATCTGCCCTGCGACAGCTCCGCCGTTATCTTTCACATTCTCCAGACTTTGTTCGAGGATCTCCGATAAGTAATTAGCCAAAACTTTGGACGCTTCCGCCTCGTCAATTAGCTCAGATTCAGGTTTATTAATCTTGTCCGTTTGGGCAAGCTCTTCTGCAATCCGTCGATTGATGACTTGTTCGTAAAGGCCCGCTTTTAACATAGGAGGATCTCCTCTATTCTTCCAATTGCACCAACACGACTCCCGCGTCGAACCCGCTCCGATCTTCCCATTTGTTCCCCTGGATTTCGCGCACATTTTCCAACTTCAGTCCGTGAACTTTCTGCGTACCTTTACGCAAAAAAGCACCGGCTGTCGTTCCCCACTGGGATCGAACAGTCGATGCGCAACTTCCGGGAACCACTGGACAACCTCCCATGGCAAGTGCACCTGACTTTTTCCCGGGGATAATGTTCCATTTTCACTACTGTATTTTTATTCGGGAGCCGTTTCCAGATTCCTGCCTTCGAGACAGATGTTTTCCACGTCAGTCTTCGTCCAGCTGCCTGCTAACCTTATGTCTCATTAGTAATGAGGCATCGTTTTTCCTCTTCCGCTCCGCTTCGCTCAGGCTTGGGTGATATTTTACCTCCTGGACCCAGGACCTAGCCCGGAGAAATGTGGAGGCGATGATAAAAACCCTCCTGTTATGTTGATTTTTCTATCATCATAACAGGAGGGTTTGACACCAGGGTGTCGCTAGTTGTGCTACGAACTTTGAAAGAGATCCGGGTCGCGGAACAGCTCGTCCGCCATACTGATAAAAACAGTCACAAAATGCGGATCAAACTGCGTGCCGGAATTCAGCTGCAGCTGACGGATGATTTCCGCCTGCGGCAAGGCTTTTCGATAAGGGCGGTCAACAGCCATTGCCGCCACCGAATCGGCCACAGAGCATATACGAACCAACTGGGGAATGGCTTCCTCCGCCAACTGCTGCGGATACCCTGTGCCATCCCATTTTTCATGGTGATATAGAATGATTTGCCTGCCGGCGCCAAGATAGTTGTTGTTTTTCAACAGCTCATACCCAACGGCAGGATGGTTTTTCATCGTTGCGTATTCCAAACTCGTCAGAGCGCTTTCTTTTAATAAGATGCTATCACTTAAGGAAAGCTTGCCAATATCGTGCAGCAGCGATCCCCAGTTTAACTGCAACAGTTCTTTTTCCGACAGCGCAATCTTTCGCCCCATGATCATGGCAATTTTGTTGACCAACAGGCAATGCTCCGCTGTATCGCTTTCATGCGCCAGCAATGTCTTGAGAAAAGTCGTCAACATCCCCACCTCCGGCGACAACAACCCGCCTTTGGTATCGGATTCAAGTTTGTCAGTAAACTCCGAGATTGTCTGGCTCTCAAAAACAATATCATTCATCCGTGTCATGACCCGGCCGCCCATGCTGAATTGCCCGTCC
>CAZSRN010000058.1:0-2082 GCA_964609115.1 uncultured Veillonellaceae bacterium
TGGAAAATGTAGGATATACGCTACCAACAGCTGAATGCGTGTATAATATTGATATGATCGAGGAACGCAGAACCATTATCGGTATGGGGCCTTCTGCGGCAAGTAAGGCGGTGTATTCCGAAGAATGGCGTCTGGAAAGTTGCCATTTCCCGAAGGATATTTCCACGTATATTAAACGAATTGATGATCTTACGGCGAAACGGGATCGACTAATCCAAGGTATTTTCACCGGCAGACGACCCATGAAAAATTAATGGGGGGAACCCGACATGCTGACCACAGGCCCGAGAGGCACCCACGATATAACGCCGACGGAAGTGAAAAACTGGCGCAAGGTTGAAGCGGCAGCCAGAACCATTTGTGAGTTGTATCACTATGGGGAAATTCGGACGCCGATTTTTGAGCATACGGAATTGTTTTTGCGGGGCATTGGAGAAACAACCGATGTAGTGCAAAAAGAGATGTATACTTTTACCGACAGAGGCGGTCGTAGCATTACTCTACGACCGGAAAATACAGCGGCTGTCGTGAGGTCTTATCTGGAACAGAAATTATATGCGGATTCTCAGGCGGCAAAATTGTTTTATATTGGACCCATGTTTCGTTACGACCGCCCTCAGGCCGGCCGTCTTCGTCAATTTCACCAGTTTGGCATTGAAGCTATCGGTCCGGCGGGACCTTCGGTGGATGCCGAAATTATTACGTTAGCCGTTCGGTTTTTTGAAAGTCTGGGGTTGAAGGAGCTCAATCTGTTGATCAACTCCGTGGGCTGTCCCAAATGTCGTCCTCCATATCGACTGGTATTGCAGGAATTTCTGCGAGATAAGAAGGAAGACCTTTGCGAAAATTGTCAGTCGCGTTTTGACCGTAATCCAATGCGGATTTTGGATTGCAAGGAAGCAAAATGCAATCAACTGTCGGCTGGCGCCCCGCAAATGGTGGACTGCCTGTGTGATGAATGTGCCGAGCATTTTGCCGGGTTACGTCAATTTTTGGACGCGGCAGGCATAACCTATGCCATAAACCCACGTTTGGTACGCGGGCTGGACTATTATACAAAGACCGCTTTCGAAATCCAATATTCTCTGCTGGGCGCGCAAAGTGCAGTTTGTGGCGGTGGACGATATGACGGATTAATTGAAGAATGCGGAGGTCCATCCACACCCGGAATCGGTTTCGCCATTGGGTTGGAACGTGTGTTATTGGCCATGGAAAAGCAAAACTTGTTGGATCCGGTGGAAGATACGATTTCGGTAGGAGTTGTTCCCATAGGACAGGAAGCAGTTTTGCCGGCGTTTTCCCTGCTGAACCGCTTGCGTCAACTGGGGGTATCCTCGGATATGGACCATAGCGGGCGCAGCTTGAAATCGCAAATGAAACAGGCCAATCGTGCCCAGGCGAAGTATGTTGCGATGATCGGCGAGGATGAAGTGCGCAATCATCAGGTTACATTGAAAAATATGTCAACTGGCGAACAGATGTTGCTGTCCGTGGATGAAGTGATCAATCAATTGAAACAGGAGATGAACGGCTAATATGGATACTTTGGCAGGAATGAAAAGAACGCATGCGTGTGGGGCGCTTCGCGCCGATTATGCGGGGACGGAAGTCGTACTTTGCGGGTGGGTTTCGCGGCAGAGGGATCATGGCGGATTGATTTTTATCGATCTGCGGGACCGCTCGGGCATTGTTCAGGTGGTTTTTTCTCCGGAGATTAACGCAGCAGCCCTTGCAAAAGCGGACGGTGTAAGGACGGAATATGTTCTCAGCGTTCGCGGTACAGTCAGGATGAGATCGGAGGATACGGTGAATCCTCTGATGGAAACGGGAACTATTGAAGTTTGCGGGGAAGAAATCCGTATTTTGAATCCTGCCAAGACGCCGCCGTTTTATATTCAGGATAATGTTGACGTTGATGAAACCGTTCGGCTTAAATATCGGTATCTGGACTTGCGACGGCCTGAGATGCAGCACAATCTGATCTTGAGACATCGGGTGGCCAAAGCCATGCGCGATTTTTTTGATCGACGCGATTTTATCGAAGTCGAAACGCCGATGCTGACGAAAAGTACGCCGGAAGGC
>CAZSRN010000058.1:2092-9637 GCA_964609115.1 uncultured Veillonellaceae bacterium
GACTATCTGGTCCCCAGCCGGGTGAACCCCGGCAAGTTTTATGCGTTGCCGCAGTCGCCGCAAATTTTCAAGCAAATCCTGATGGTGGCGGGCATGGAGCGATATTTTCAGATCGTCCGTTGTTTCCGGGATGAAGATTTACGAGCCGACCGTCAGCCTGAGTTTACACAACTCGATGTAGAAATGTCTTTTGTTGAGCGGGACGATATTTTGGCAATCATGGAAACCATGATTGCGGAAATTTTCAAGGTGGCGCTGGATGTGGATGTTCCGTTGCCGATGCAACGCTTGTCCTATGATGATGCCATGAACAAGTATGGGTCGGATAAGCCGGATTTGCGGTTTGGCATGGAAATTTTTGATTTGTCGGACGCAATGCGCGGCTCCGATTTTAAAGTATTCGAGTCGGTTCTTGCCGCGGGGGGATGTATCAAAGGCATCAACGTCAAGGGAAACGCGGCTATTCCCCGGCGCGAGTTGGATGGACTGGTGAATTATGTAGGTCAATACGGAGCCAAGGGGATGGCATGGATCGGCTATACCCCGGAAGGACTCAAATCGCAGATTTCCAAATTTTTCACTGAGGAACAATTGGAGAATATCCGCAAAGCAGCTCAGGCGGAAGAAGGCGATTTGGTTCTCATTGTGGCCGATAAGCCCAATGTGGCGGCTAACGCCATGGGACAATTACGCTTGGAAATGGGACGCCGGATGAACCTGATCGATCCGGATAAACTAACTTTTGCCTGGGTTCTCGATTTTCCGATGTTCGAATACGATGAGGAAGAAAAACGTTATGTAGCAATGCATCATATGTTTACCTCCCCGCGTGACGAGGATATTCCTTATCTTGCAACTGATCCTGGACGGATCAAGGCAAAGGCGTATGATATGGTATTGAACGGGACGGAGATCGGCGGCGGCAGTATCCGGATTTTCCAGCGGGATGTACAGGAAAAAGTATTCAAAGCCATCGGCTTTTCGGAAGAAGAGGCTTATGATAAATTTGGCTACTTGATGGAAGCTTTCGAATTTGGGACTCCTCCCCATGGCGGAATTGCCTTTGGACTGGACCGTCTGATCATGATCATGGCAAAACGGGGCTCTATCCGCGACGTTATTGCCTTCCCGAAAACACAGAGTGCTACGGACATGATGTCGCAGGCTCCGTCTGAGGTATCCCTGCGCCAGCTGAAAGAGCTGTCGATTCGTACGGATATCATTGCGAAGAAAACGCAGAAGTAAACACCAAAGATAGTTGCGAGTCGGGGTCGAGTCTGATACACTCATAAGTAGAAGAGCAAATTGAATAATGGATTCTTTTCCCTGCTGTGTGCGTATACGTCCATTGTTTTGATCCAACACTTTCACATTGGGAGCATTGTCTCTGTCCGGTGCATGAATGCCCTGCTTGTTTCAGGGACTCATTACTACGGTCAGGCACGCACCCACCTGCTTTAGGCAGGTTCAAAACACGGATAAAACGGCATGGTGGGGATTATTTTGTCTATTTTTAATTATTCGTTTGGGCAGGATTGCTGCCGTGCAGGCAGAAATAAATAAGCAGAGATAATTTTAGGAAGGGATTGTGGAACGCAGATGGATAGAATTGATTTGCGGAGCGATACAGTGACGCAACCTACGCCGCAGATGCGGGAAGCGATGTATCGCGCCGAGGTCGGCGATGATGTTTACGGTGAAGATCCGACGGTAGCGGAACTGGAAGCTTTGGGCGCCCGCATGACAGGGAAAGAAGCGGGGTTGTTTGTTGCCAGCGGCACTATGGGAAATCAGGTTGCAGTGATGACGCATACCCAGCGCGGAGACGAAGTGATCTGCGAAGCAGAGTCGCATGTTTTCTTTTATGAGGTTGCAGGGTTGGCTGTTTTGTCGGGGGTTCAGGCCAGGACACTGCCGTCGGTCAAGGGGATTTTGAGCGCCGATACCGTCGAAGCTGCAATTCGGCCGCTGGACATTCATCAGCCCAAAAGCGCATTGATTTGCCTGGAGGATACGCATAACCGCGCCGGCGGCACCTGTTACCCGTTGGATACGTTGGCGGCTATCCGAAAAGTAGCGGACCGGCATAAAGTACCCATACATATTGACGGCGCCCGTTTGTTTAATGCGGCGGTAGCGCAGGGCGCACCGGTGGAACGGATTACTCAATACGCCGACTCCGTTCAGTTTTGCTTGTCCAAGGGCTTATGCGCTCCTGTGGGAACGCTTATCGTGGGACGGGCTGATTTTATTGCCAAAGCGCGCCGGTACCGCAAAATGTTGGGGGGCGGCATGCGACAGGCAGGAATTTTGGCGGCGGCGGGAATTGTTGGATTAAAGACCATGGTGGAGCGTTTGACGGAGGACCATGAGAATGCGCGGCAGTTAGCGGAAGCCTTGGCTTCCGATGGATTTGCCATTGACTTGTCCACGGTTCAAACCAACATTGTGATCTTTGATGTTTCACGTATGGGAATAAAAGCGGACGCATTTTTGACGAAACTTAAAAAAGCTGGGATTTTGGCCAGCTCATTTGGTGAATATCGCGTCCGGATGGTTACACATCACGGAATTACTTCCATTGAAATTGCAAAAGTAATAGAAACGTTGCACAGTCTGTTGAAAAAGGGATAAGCCGTGGATCTTTTCGCCGATCAGATGACAGCGCAAACACAAAAGAAAGAACCGCTGGCTCTTCGTATGCGCCCCCGCAAGCTGGAAGAGTTTATCGGACAGGAAAACCTTGTGGGAGTGGGCCGCTTTTTGCGACGAGTTATTCAGGCGGACTCTGTTCCTTCCTTGCTGTTTTTTGGGCCGCCGGGCACGGGCAAAACCACCCTGGCCAATATTGTGGCGCATTCCACAGGATCTCATTTTGAAGAAATGAACGCTGTTTCGGCAGGCGTGGCAGATATTCGCAAGGCCGTGGAAAAAGCCCGTGAACGATTGCTCACATCCAACAGGGGCACAATCTTGTTTATTGATGAAATCCATCGTTTTAATAAAGGACAGCAGGATGCATTGCTGCCGCACGTAGAAAACGGGACGATTGTTCTGATTGGTGCGACTACTGAAAACCCATATTTTGAAGTAAATTCTCCCTTGCTTTCCCGCATGCGGATATTACGGCTGGAAGCGCTGACTCGCGATGAAATTGTGGGCATTTTGCGTCGGGCGCTGCTGGATGAACAGCGAGGGTTGGGACGCTACAAGGTTACCGTTGAAGATGAAGTATTGGGAATTTTGTCGGACCGGGCCGGTGGAGATGCCCGAGTGGCGCTGAATCTGTTGGAGCAGATGGTCTTGTTGTTGGTAAACGAATCGGATGACTTGGATCAACCGGTGATACTCACCCGCGATATTGTTGAAACTGTGGCTGTGGCAAAATTGCAGTCCTATGATAAAAAAGGCGATAATCATTATGACGTTACGTCCGCTTTTATCAAAAGCATGCGAGGATCTGATCCGGATGCTGCGCTTCACTATTTTGCCCGAATGATTGAAGGCGGAGAAGATCCCAGATTTATTGCCCGCCGCATGGTAATCTGCGCCGCCGAGGATGTAGGAAACGCCGATCCCGCAGCACTGATGCTGGCGGTGTCGGCCATGCAGGCTGCGGAGCTTGTGGGTTGGCCGGAAGCCAGAATACCGTTGGCGCAGGCTGTTGTGTATATCGCTACCGCTCCCAAAAGCAATGCGGCCTATGTAGCCATTGACAGGGCGTTGGCCGATGTACGGGAGCAAGAGTGCGGCAGAGTTCCCGCCCATTTGCGGGACAGCCACTACCGGGGAGCGTCTTTGCTGGGACATGGCGTCGGCTACCGTTATCCTCATGATTTTCCTGACGGATATGTATCACAGCAATATCTTCCGGATTGTTTGCAAGGGGCTTGCTATTATGAACCGACGAATCATGGCCGCGAAAAAGATATTCAGGCAAGAATGGCAGCGCGACGAAAAGATACATGAAGACTTGAGAGTTCACCCAATCCAGGGAGAATAATTTACAAAGCAAGGACCGGTTATGAGACGAACAGCGCCGCACAAGGCGCCAAACGCTTCTTACCCGATCCTTGTTTTTTTGAGGAAAATACTGTGGAAAAAAATAAACACATAAAAAATAAAACGGGTTTACTATTCCGACTGGTTATGTTATATTTAAAACACAAACCCGATTAAATTAGTCGGAATAAAAAGGAGATTTTATGAAGGTCTCGACCAAGAGCCGTTATGGCATTGCAGCCATGGTTGATATTGCACAACATTTTGGGGAAGGGCCGGTAGCTTTGCGCAATGTCGCCGAGAGGCAGCAAGTTTCGGAACATTATCTGGAACAATTGATGTCGCATTTGCGAAATGCCGGTTTTGTCAGAAGTGTTCGCGGCGCGCAGGGAGGATATGTGTTGGCTAAAGATCCTGCGGCAATTACTGCGGGCGATATTGTCAGGGCTATGGAAGGACCTATTGCTCCAGTCGACTGCCTGCTGGCGGAAAAAGGCGTTCACAATCCTTATTGCGATAAAACGGCAAACTGTATTCGCAGAAACATCTGGCTTAAAATGGGAGAGAGCATCACAGCGGCGCTAGACTCGGTTACGTTGGCAAGCCTGTGCGAGGACGCAAAAAAGCAGAACAAAGAAGATGAAAGAGGCGAACAGGAATTATGAAATCCGTATATTTTGATCATGCAGCGACTACGCCGACAGACCCCGATATTGCAAAAACGGTATTCGAGTATATGACTCATACGTTTGGCAATCCGGGTAGCGTTCACCAATTTGGACGGGCCGCGCGGCAAGCTGTCGATATAGCTCGTGCGCAGGTTGCGAAATTGATTCATGCACAGCCGTCGGAGATTTTTTTTACATCAGGGGGAACGGAAAGCGATAACATTGCATTGAAAGGTGTCGCTTATGCGAATCGGAACCGTGGCAATCATATCATTACTTCCGCCGTTGAACATCATGCCGTGCTCGAAACCTGCGAACAATTGAAAAAAGAGGGATTTGATTTAACCATTTTGCCGGTCGACGAGTATGGTCGGGTCAGCGTCGAGTCGGTGCAGGCTGCGATTAAACCGGAAACAATTTTAATCAGTATTATGTTCGCCAATAATGAAGTGGGAACGATTCAGCCGATTGCTGAAATTGGCGCTATTGCAAAAAAACAAGGGATTTATTTTCATACGGATTCCGTCCAGGCCGTTGGGAATTGGCCAATCGACGTAATCGACATGAATATTGACCTGCTTACGATGTCTGGGCATAAGTTCAATGCTCCCAAGGGGATTGGCGCGTTGTATGTCCGCAAAGGCGTACGGCTGCGTTCCATTCAACAGGGCGGCGGGCAGGAACGCCACTTGCGTCCTGGAACTGAAAACGTCCCGGGTATCGTTGGGCTGGGAATGGCTGCGGAAAAAGCCCGGTTGGGACTGGAAGAAAAAATTCGCTATACGACACAGTTGCGTGACCGTTTGCTTTCCGGCATTGTGGCGAAAATCCCGGATATAAAACTTAACGGGCATCCTTCCCAGCGGTTGCCGGGAAATGTGAATGTCAGTATCCTTTATGTAGAAGGAGAATCGCTTCTATTGAACCTGGATATGAAGGGAATTGCTGCATCCAGCGGTTCCGCCTGCACCTCCGGTTCGTTGGACCCATCCCATGTCTTACTGGCAATGGGACTGGATCATGCCACGGCGCATGGGTCGCTCCGCCTGACGTTAGGCGATGACAATACCGAAGAAGATGTGGATTATTTTTTGGAAGTTTTTCCGGCGATCGTGGAAAGGTTACGTAGCATGTCACCGCTTTATGCAAGCAGAGGTGCAAGTGGAAAACATTGCGATTCGGTTTCATGCAAAGAATCTGAATGTAAAATCAGGGGGTCTTGAATGATGTATTCACAAAAAGTAATGGATCATTTTTCCAATCCAAGAAATGTTGGCGAACTGAAAGATGCTGACGGCATCGGTGAAGTCGGCAATGCCAAGTGCGGTGACATTATGAAAATTTTTCTCAAAGTCGAAAATGGGATTATTGAAGACGTGAAATTCCAGACGTTCGGTTGCGGCGCTGCCATTGCTACCAGCAGCATGGTGACCGAAATGGTAAAGGGAAAAAATCTGGAGGAGGCGTTGCGCGTTACAAATGAAGCGGTTGCGGAAGCCTTGGACGGATTACCGCCGGTAAAAATGCACTGTTCCAACCTGGCTGCCGACGCTGTGCATGCAGCAATTAAAGACTATATTGAGAAACATCCGACGAAATAAACAATGCTGAAACAGGCGTTTCTTACGAGAATGCAAGGGGAGCTGTAGGTTCGGCTCCCTGTTTTTGCGTTCCGGTACAAATTGACAAGGGTTCGTAAAATTGTGTATAATTCCATGAGAATACGCCCTTTAGGCCAATTGGAGGTTAAAACATGACCGGAAATGAATTGCGACAAAAATTTTTACAGTTTTTTGCTGGGAAAGACCATTTGATTCTGCCCAGTTCACCTCTTATTCCCGACAATGATCCGAGTCTGCTCTTGATTGGGGCAGGAATGGCTCCGTTCAAACCTTTTTTTACGGGGAAAATGAAGCCGCCTCATTTGCGGATCGCTACTTCGCAGCGCTGCATCCGGACTGGTGATATTGAGAATGTCGGACGTACTGCCCGGCACCATACTTTTTTTGAAATGCTCGGTAATTTTTCGTTTGGCGATTATTTTAAGAAAGACGCAATTGCCTGGGCTTGGGAGTTTATCACCAAAGAGCTGGGGTTAGCGCCGGACAAACTTTGGATTACTATTTACACCGATGATGATGAGGCTTTCGAAATCTGGAACAAAGATATCGGGATCCCGCCGGAACGGATTATCCGCATGGAGGATAATTTTTGGGAAATTGGGCCGGGACCCTGCGGTCCTTGTTCGGAAATTTATGTAGATTTGGGTGAAGAACGCGGTTGTGGGAAACCTGACTGTGCGGTAGGCTGCAATTGCGATCGGTTCCTTGAAATCTGGAATCTTGTGTTTACTCAATTCGATCGGGATGAGGCCGGCAACTATTCACCACTGGCCAAAAAAAATATTGATACCGGCGCCGGCTTGGAGCGGATTGCTTCCGTTTTACAGAACAAAAGATCCAATTTCGAGACCGATCTGTTATTTCCGATTATTGAACATGCGATGAAAGTTGCCGGCGTTGAATATGGCAAGCAGGCGCGCACGGATGTTTCGTTGAAGGTAATTGCTGATCATGCCCGTAGTACGACGGTAATGATTTCGGATGGGATTTTGCCTTCGAATGAAGGCCGGGGCTATGTTTTGCGACGTTTGTTGCGCCGCGCCGTGCGTCACGGAAGATTGCTGGGGATTGAAAAAGCCTTTTTAGCGGATATTGTGGATGTTGTGGCGGAAATCTTCAGGCAACCGTATCCGGATATCGCTGAAAAACGCGAATATATAAAAAAGATTATTCAGATGGAAGAAGAACGGTTTGGCGAAACGCTGGCGCAGGGAACCGAATTGCTGAATCAGCAGATTGAGAACCTCAAGGCG
>CAZSRN010000059.1:0-2581 GCA_964609115.1 uncultured Veillonellaceae bacterium
GATTATGCTAAACCAGATTGTCGACACCATCCGTCAACAAGTCGCCGAACGCAAGCTTTCGCGCCCGCTGGACTCCCTGCAAATTCAGCCGGGAACATTCGCCTTCAAGCGCGCGCTGGCCGCAACCAACTGGGCGCTCATCGCCGAATGCAAACTGGCTTCTCCCTCCAAAGGGAGGTTATGCAACACACATACCGTGCCGGAGTTGGCGCGGATTTTTACCTCCGGAGGCGCTGCCGCCTTATCCGTCCACACCAGCACCCCTTTTCTCGGCAAACTGGAAGATATCGCAACCGTCCGGGCCGTCAGTCCGCTGCCGATCCTGCGCAAGGATTTCATCCTTGACGAGTACCAGATTTACGAGGCGCGCGCCGCCGGAGCCGACGCCATTTTGCTGATCGTTGCAATCCTGGATGACACTTCTCTGAATCGCTATCTTGCCACGGTCCGCAGCCTGGGAATGGATTGCCTGGTGGAGGTCCACACCTTGAGCGAACTGGAACGCGTCAAGCAAACCGACGCCGAAACTGTCGGCATCAACAACCGGGACCTGACGACTTTTACCACCGACATCGCCAACACCTTTGCCCTGCTGCCGCACTGCGATCCCCGTTGGCGACTCATCAGCGAAAGCGGCATTCACAATGCAACCGATGCCCGGTATCTCCATGATGCCGGAGTGAACGGCGTCCTTGTCGGCGAAAGCCTGGTACGCGCCCTGGATATCAGCGCCCTGACCCGTGATTTATCAAAACCTGAAATGTGGAATGGGAGGAATCAACATGCCAGATAAAAAAGGACGATTTGGGATTTTCGGCGGACGGTTCGTACCGGAAACCGTCATGCCGGCCTTATACGAACTGGAAGAATTTTATGCAAAAACCAAGGACGATCCTGGTTTCAAAGACGAGTTCAGCCGCTATTTGAAAGAGTACGCCGGTCGCCCGACCCTGCTCTATTTCGCCGAAAATCTGACCCGGCACTATGGCAAAGCCGATATCTATCTGAAGCGGGAAGATCTGCTGCATACCGGCGCTCACAAAATCAACAACGCGCTCGGTCAGGCGCTTTTGGCCCGTCGCATGGGCAAACAGCGAATTGTCGCCGAAACCGGCGCTGGACAGCACGGAGTCGCCTGCGCGACCGTCGCGGCGCTATTTGGGTTGGAATGCTGTGTGTTCATGGGGGAGGAAGACATGGAACGCCAGTCGCTGAACGTATTTCGCATGAGACTTCTCGGAACCGAAGTCATTCCCGTCACGAGCGGCACCGGCACTTTGAAGGACGCCACCAGTGAGGCCATCCGCTATTGGGCGACCCATATCCGCGACACCCATTACATCATCGGTTCAGTCGTCGGTCCCCATCCCTATCCGATGATTGTCCGTGATTTTCAATCGATCATCGGGCAGGAAATCAAAGCGCAAGTTGAAACTTTCACCTCCCCGCTGCGTTATGTTGTCGCCTGTGTAGGCGGCGGCAGCAACGCCATGGGAACTTTTTATCCATTTAAAGAGGATGTCGCCGTGCAAAAAATCGGCGTCGAAGCCGCAGGCAAAGGATTGGATCTTGAACATGCCGCATCTTTGACTCTCGGTCGGCCCGGAGTGCTGCATGGAGCGCTCAGTTATCTTTTACAAGACCCCCATGGCCAAGTCATCCCCGCATATTCAATTTCCGCCGGTCTCGACTATCCGGGCGTCGGTCCGGAACATTCTTTTTTCAAAGAAACCGGGATTGCAAAATACGTTTCCGTAACCGATGCAGAAGCATTGACTGCATTCCAGCGACTGGCAAAAATTGAAGGAATCATCCCTGCGCTGGAAAGTTCCCACGCTTTAGCCTATCTGGAAGAATTGATGCCGACAACCCGGCGCGGTGAAAGCGTCGCCGTCTGTCTGTCCGGCCGCGGCGACAAAGATGTCCAGCAAGTTGCAAATGTACTGGAGGGATTATGATGTCTGTGTTAGCTGACAATTTGAAAACAAACAAGGCGCAGGGACGCAAAAGTCTCATCGTCTATATTACTGCCGGTTATCCCGATATGGAAACAACACTGGCAGCCGTTCTTGCCGCAGAAGCCGCCGGCGCCGACTTGGTGGAACTCGGCATCCCATTTTCCGATCCGATTGCGGATGGCCCCGTCATCCAGAAGGCCTCTGTTGCTTCCCTTGCAGCCGGCACTACCACCCGCAGCACCTTGGATCTGGCGCGCGCCATACGCAAGCAGTCGCAGATTCCACTCGCCATCATGACGTATACCAATCTGATCCTGCACTACGGGCCGGAAACTTTCGCCAAAGATGCCCGCGACGTCGGAATCGACGCTCTTATCATCCCCGACCTGCCGCCGGAAGAAAGCGAATTGCTGCAAGGTCCCTGCGACAAGTACGGTCTCAACCTCATCGCGTTCATTGCGCCCACAAGCAACGAAAAGCGGGTCGCCCTCGCCTGCCGAAACGCCTCCGGCTTTATTTACTGCGTTTCCAACACCGGCGTCACCGGCGTTCGCTCTGTGGATTACAGCGCCGTCCTCCCCACCGTCGAGCTGGCCCGCTCCATCACCGACATTCCCATCGCG
>CAZSRN010000059.1:2591-9601 GCA_964609115.1 uncultured Veillonellaceae bacterium
GCTGCCCGTTACTCAGACGGCGTCATTGTCGGCAGTGCTATCGTTCAATTGCTCGAAACCAAAAACGTCGCCGCCGTCAAAGATTTGATCGCCTCCATCCGTCAGGAGCTTGACCGGGAGGGTTCGCAGCATGCAGCTAACCCCAAGTAAAGCGGATTTTTTCCGTCTCGCCGCCGATCATACGTTGATTCCCGTCTTTGTCGACCTGCCTGTCGATTTGGAAACACCGGTGTCACTATACTATAAAATTGTTGGCGATGAACCCGGTTTCATGTTGGAAAGTGCTGAGACCAGTAAAAGTTTTGGCCGTTATTCGTTTATCGGCGTTGATCCATTTTTGATGCTTGAAGCGTATCGGGACGGCCTGACCGTAAAAACCGCCTCCGGTGTGAAAACAATAAAGCAAGCGCCCCTGAAAGCGCTACAATCTTTGTTAAGCCAATTCTCCTTCGCGGACCTGCCGGGCCTGCCGCCTTTTAGCGGCGGAGCGGTCGGCTATCTATGCTTTGAAGCCGTTTCCACTTGGGAACGCATTCGCGGCATGGAGATTCCTGCTGATTTTCTGCTCGGCGAATTCATGTTCTGTCGGCTCATCATCGCCATGGACCATCTGACGCATTCCGCCAAGTTGATCTACCTGGCGGAAGTTCCTGCCGCTGCTTCAACTCCTCCCGACAATACCGCATTGCAGGCGATTTACAATCAGGCCGCTGAACGGATTCGTGAAATCAGCGAGCTGCTTGAAAAACCTTTGATGCTTCCTGCCGATGAATCGGCGGCCATCTTACCTGCACCGCTTTCGTTGCAGGATGAAGAAAAAATACGTCAACACTACATGAACAATGTACTGAAAGCCAAAGAGCACATCGCTGCCGGCGATATATTTCAAGTCGTTCCCTCGCACCCTTTTCGCCGTCCGCTAACAGAGCAGCCTTTTTCCCTTTACCGCCGTCTGCGCCGGGTCAACCCCTCGCCGTATATGTTTTTCACTAATTTCGGGTCCCGGCAATTGGTAGGCGCATCACCGGAAATGCTTGTCAAACTGCAGGATGGTCAGGTATTTACCTGCCCTATCGCCGGAACTCGCCCTCGCGGAAAAGATACCGCGGATGATATGCGTCTGGCGGCAGAATTGCTTGCGGATACGAAAGAATGCGCCGAACATGCCATGCTGGTGGATCTTGGACGCAACGACATCGGTCGGATCAGCTTACCCGGCACGGTAAAAGTCACCAAAATGATGAATGTAGAAAACTTTTCGCATGTCATGCACATTGTATCGGAAGTGAACGGAACCCTTGACCCCAAACATACGGCAACCGATGTGCTGGCAGCCTGCTTTCCGGCAGGAACCGTCAGCGGCGCGCCAAAAATCCGCGCCATTGAAATCATCAATGAACTGGAGACCGATCGCCGGGGTCCCTATGCAGGCGCAGTCGGTTATTTTGATTTTCGCGGCAACATGGACACCTGCATCACAATACGCACCTTCCGCATCGATGGCAGCGAAGTCACGATTCAGACCGGCGGCGGGATTGTAGCCGATTCGGTCCCCGCCACGGAATACGAAGAAATCCGGCACAAGGCCAAAGTTTTGTTTCAAGTGCTGGGAGGGAACTGAGCCATGATTTTGCTGATTGATAATTATGATTCCTTTACCTATAACGTATATCAAGCCGTCGCCAACCTCGGTCATCCGCTGCAGGTCGTACGGAATGACAAAATCAGCCTGGCAGAAATTTCTGCCGGAAACTACGAGGCCATTATCATTTCACCGGGTCCCGGCACGCCCGACGAGGCGGGAATCAGCAGAGAGATCGTCCGCAATTTCGCAGGCAAATTACCGATTCTCGGAATTTGCTTGGGTCATCAGGTCATTGGCGAGGCATTCGGCGCCAAAACAATCCGTGCACCACAGCCGGTACACGGAAAAACCGCCGCTATTCGCCATGGCGGGACGGGTTTATATCGCAATCTGCCACAGCCTTTCACAGCCGGTCGCTATCACTCGCTGATCGTCGATCACAGCACCTTGCCGGAATGTCTGGAGGTAACAGCAACCAACGACGAAGGACTGATCATGGGCATGAAGCATCGGCAGTTCAACGTGCAGGGAGTCCAGTTCCACCCTGAATCAATCCTCACGCCGGAAGGCACTACCCTGCTGGACAATTTTCTCATCGCCGCCCAATAGGCAAGTCCAATTTTTATCCTTTCTCTGTTTTGATGTTACCCAGGTTACCGAAGTTACTCAAAATCCCATATGTGTATAACGGGAAAAAATATTTTTTGCTTATACGGATCAATGCAAGTTTCGGTAACCTTAGTAACCTGAGTAACACATCCGTTTGAATTTTTATTGCATAAAAAATAAGCCATGTTGGAATACTCTCCCAACATGGCTTATTATCTTACCTGCGCTACACTATTTCTTTATTTTCCGCCGCGAACCACGTTCAATACTTCCGCGATATCCGGCAATTGTGGAATATCGTAGGTTTTCACCCAGATTACCTTTCCTTCTTCATCAATCAAAACATTGGCCCGTTCGGAAAACCCTTTTTCCTCCAGAAACAAGCCGTAGTCTTGCGCCACTTTGCCGTGCGGCCAGAAGTCCGCCAGCAATTTAAGATTGGCGATTCCCAGATCCTTGGCCCAGGCATTCTTGCTCGGATAAGAATCAATGCTCATACCCAACGGAACGGTATTGAATTGTTCAAACTCGGCCAGATTGTCCTCCAGTGACTTCATCTGCTGTGCACACACTGCGGTCCATGCCAACGGATGCCAGGACAGCAACACTTTTTTCCCCCGATAGTCTGACAGTCGTACATCTTGAACGCGGTTATCCTTCAATATGAAATCCGGCGCCATATCTCCCACAGCAATTTTTTTCATATAATTTTCCCTCCATTCTGTTATGGATAATTTTTATCCGTTACATTATTATTTTACCACAGCCGGAGGAAATCCTGCTATTTTTCTCAAATCAATAAATTTTTTCTTGGTCCATCCACCGATAGATATTGCGCAAGGCATTCTTGGCGTCCGGGTGATACAATCCGCAAGCCGATGACACTGTCAAAGGGCCTGCCGATCGCCAGCCCCGCAATATTTCGCCTTCCCGCGCCGGCAAAAATCCTCCCGGCAAAAGCCAGTCGGCCGGTATCCCTGAAAACAAGGGAACCGGCTGTGATAAAATCCGCCATGCCTGCAGCGGATCGGTTCCTTCCGGCTCCAAAGAGTAAAATTGAAAATCTGCCTGCTGCAATACCGGCAAAATAGAATCCACGCAACCGTCGGAATGAAATCCCACTGTCAATCCAGCCGCTTCAGCCTGAGCACTGATTGTGCAATACAGCGGCAACAGATGTTGTTCCAGCTGCCGAGGCGACATATAAGGGCCCTGCCCATAAGCTACATCATCCGCCAATAACAGCAAATCAACGCCTGCGGCAGCCCACGCCTCGACTTCCCGCCGACCCTGCGACGCTGCATTTTCCAGCCCCTGACGCATGCCTGCTGTTCCGCGTCCCATTTGCAGCATGGCTTCTTCCCAACCGACTTCAATCATCCAGCGTTGCCAAGGGCCATTCACCACTGCACCGGCTTTTAGTCCCACAGCATGAGCTTTGGCGGGCGCTCCCGGTTTATGATCGAAGAAACAAAAATCCATCTGCAGTTCCTGAGCCACCGCTACGATTTCGTCTGCGCTTCCCCCATCCGGCAACGGCCAGATTTCGCCGCGTTTCAAATGTGCCGGCATCGCCGCTCCAGCCTCCTCAGACCAACTTTCGTTGAATGTGTACCAGAAAATCCTGAATATTGGTCACGATCGAAGTAACAGACAAAGATCCACGGTCCTTCAACTTGTTCACGGCAAATTCCGAAACATCCACACTGTAGATGAATACAGGCCGTACAACGCCGTCCACAACCTGATAGGCCGGCGTCATGTTTCCGGTCGCGATGGAATGAAGCTGCGTCGCCAGACAAATTACCGTTGTTGCCTGTTTTGCATGTTGCCGCATCGCATTTTGCGCGGCATAAACATCGGCAAAGACTTCCGGCAGCGGCCCATCGTCCCGAATGGAACCCGCCAGCACCATCGGCACGCCGGTTCGTACACAGGCAGCCACCACACTGTCGCGAATATTGTTCGCGGCCACGAAGTCATTCAGCGACCCATATTCCCGCGCCTGATTCAGCACGTCCAAATGGTGATAGTGTCCGTTGCTGCGGCTTTCCTGCGTGTAGATATCCTGCCCGAGCGCCGTCTGGAACAACGCTCCTTCCAGATCATGCGTCGCCAAGGCATTGCCTGCCAGAATCGCATCCACATAACCATTTTCGATCAGCGAAACCATGGCTTGCTTGGAATCCGAATCGAACACGACCGCCGGACCCAGCACCCAGACAATGTATCCGTGGTCCTTTTCATGCCGCAGCAATTCATAAAGGCGGTCATAGTCGCGAGAATATGCAGTCTCGCGGGAACGTCCGGTGCGAAAGGCAAAAGTATCGCAATCCGCTGCTCCCGGTCCAAAACCGTCCGCATGTACAAGTATCCCTTCGCTTCCGTCTTCCGTTCGACCGGCAAAAACCCTGTCGCCCACAGCCAACCGTCGAAACTCCTTCACTTCCAGCCGTCCGTCTTCATGCAAAACAACGACCCCGTCCATTCGGCTCTGGGTCAACAGCCTCCATTGACCGTTGATTTTGTAATACTCGGGGAAAATAGTAGTTGCATGATAGTTTGCCGGCGCAACTCCGGTTTTGATGACTTGCAAAGCCACTGCGTCCGGACAATTTCGCAACTTTGGCGAGGTAAAGTCCGGTTCTTCATAAACAGGCATTTTGAATTTCATTTTGCCGCCTCCTGTGAATCGACTCCCAGCAGAATTTCCATTGTCCGTCGCAAAATCAGCGGCATCGCATCGAATGAATACTCCGTGCAAATCCGTTCGGAGAGCTTGTGCGCGTCTTTGCCGTACGGTCCAATGTTGACCACCGGCATACTGATCGACTGAATCGCCTGCACCGGCAGATGGTACGTTCGTTGCCATGCCGGCATATTTTCGGTGAGCTTGTCCATGTGCTCGTCGGCAGCAATCCCGCAATAGCTCAGATCGGAAATGTACGGATAAAACTTGCGGGTAACGATCGGATAATCGTACAGTTGCTTCGCTTCGGCCACTGCCTGCCCTACGGCGGACAGCAGAATATCGCTGCGGGCGTCCCCCTCCCGGACAAAATTGTGCGGATAGTAAGGGGGAGCAAAATATACAACGATCTTGGAATTCTTGTCCGCGCAATGTTTATGAACTTCATCAACAATTGCCATGGAAACCTCGCGGTCATCGGCGTTTTGTTCCCGTAATCGTTGGATTCGTTCCGACAGTATCCGGTCGATTTCATCGCCGAGGTCTGCTTTTACCAGTTGGTAAAGTTCATCGTAGGTCAGCACATTCACTTCCCAGGGCAACCGTCGAAAAGGAATGTGGCTCAAGGCGCAAAATTTTTCATATTCTGCGTTAAGATGCCGAATCGCGGAATCAAATGCCTCCATTGCCTTGGCCTTGCACTTTGCCAGGACTTCAGCCGGCTCGCTGCTATGGGTGGGCCAGTTGAAATAAAGGTTAACGGTATTCGCAGTCTGAACCGAGTATTCCGTCTTGTTGTCTCTCTGATGCAGACTGATGGGCGGTAGAGCGACTTCGTGGTCAGCGATGTCACACAAGTCCGTCGCAAGATCAATCCGCCGAAGCACTTCGGACGCCAGCAAATTGGCATCCAATCCATTAAACGGCTCCCCTACGTGTGTTTCTTCCCCATAAAGGAAAAAACACGGCAGTAATTTACCGGTCGTTCCGACATACACATAGCGGTTTTCATCGCCCGGATAACGGAACGTCATGAAATCCGTGTCAATTGCGGCAACGAATTTCCAGCCCCGTTCCTCCTGCAATTCCGCCAGATCCTGTACGGCAGACAGCATGCCCGCCGAATTGCCTTCCTCATCCGGCACCGCAAAAAAGGCCAGATTGCCGGTCAATTTTTCCGGACATTGGGAAAAATACTCCATCATCACCATCAGTGACGCCACCCCGGTCTTCATGTCCAACAGTCCGCGGCCAAGCAGCCAGTCTGATGACAGAATTTCCGACAATGCGGGTTCACTGAATTTCGTTGCCGCCGCCAAGTTTTTTTTCAACGCCTCCGGATTTGTGGCCAACTCCTGTAATCCGCCATAATCGGCTACTCCCACCGTATCAATATGGCCAATGCACAAGACGGTATTGTCCGAAGCTTGCCGGGTTCCCTCCACCAAGGCGAAAACGCTTTCGCGACCCAGTTCATCGTCCCGCACCGGCGCAAGCCTCAGATTATCCGGATGCTGACGGAAATATTCCAACTTCGCCAATGTATCATGGACTTTTTTCGCTACGTCCTTTTCACCGGCTGTCCCGACCACACTGCGGATTTGTGTCAACTCAACCGCCAACGCTTTTATTTTTTCGCTGATGTCCACGCAATGCGCCTCCCTGTTTGCCCCTGTCGTCCGATTATTTCGTTCTTTGACCCAGCCGTTCCTGTAAAAAGCTTGTTGCCGGCGTGTGGTACAATCCCAATGCGATCAAGCTGCCACCGATAGTGCTGACTAAAAACGGCGCCACGAAAAACAATGCACCCACTCCCGATCCCAAAAAGTATTTCGCCATCGGAAAAGCCACCAGTCCTCCGATAACGCCGGTTCCGACGATTTCGCCGATCACTGCGCCCCAAATGCTTTTCGTTCTTGCATATAGGAAACCGGACAACGCCGCCCCAATCATGCTGCCGGGAAATGCCAGCAACGATCCTACACCCAGAATGTTACGCAACATCGACACTCCGAATGCCGCGCCGACCGAATACCGTGTTCCAAGCAACACGGCCAACAGTACATTGATGGCATGCTGTACCGGAAAACATTTGGCTACGCCTACCGGAATATAGACCAAGTGGGC
>CAZSRN010000060.1:0-9574 GCA_964609115.1 uncultured Veillonellaceae bacterium
ATTTTCCGCCGTAACGCCCATGTGATAATCATTGAAGGCGCACCAGAGTCCATCTTGAATCATGACGTCCACAATTTTTGCGTTCCCCATGCGATAACCCCAGCGGGCTTTGCTATCCAGAAGATACGGCGCCTGCGACATGCTTTCGGTACCGCCGGCGATAACTACTTCCGCATCGTCAAGCATCAGGGCTTGTGTCGCTAGATTGACAGTCTTTAAGCCGGAGCCGCAAACCTTATTCACTGTAAAAGTGGGTGTTGTATCCGGAATTCCCGCCTTTATTGCGCACTGGCGCGAAATATTCTGCCCCAGTCCAGCCTGCAGCACATTGCCGAAAATAACCTCATCCACTTGTCCCGGCTGTATCTGTGCTCTTTTGACAGCCTCCGCAATGGTCATCGCCCCCAGCTCTGCAGCCGACAACGAGGCCAATCCCCCATTAAATGAGCCGATCGGTGTTCGCACTGCGCTGACAATAACAACTTCTTTCATTACAAATCCCCCTTCTTTTTTGAAAATAGTTTGTTCAAAAATTCACATAGTGCTCACGAAAACGATTGTACCATTTTTCACATACTTATTGCAACTACCTTTTTAAAATTATGCAAGTATCATGCCAAAATAACTGAACCTGGTCCCAAAATATTCTCGATTCGTTGCACTGCCGTGGGTGAAGGCGTAATCCAGAAGCTTTTATCTGTTTTAATCAGACGACGCTGATCCAACAAGTTCAAATAAACCATTGTATCCCCCCTGTAAGCGGCAAAAACTTCCTTGAGTCCGTCAAATACTTCGGGGGTTTCCTGTTCTCTGCGAATATTGATGCGCACCTCCTGAGTATTTTTTTGTCCCAGCAGCTTGATTGTTTCGGCAATGACCTTAACTTTGTCGTCCGTAATGCTTATCCGGCCCCTAACAGTAATAGGCCGGTCAATCGTCAGCAGCGGGCCTGCGCGCTCAAAAGTCCGTGGAAACGCAATAACCTCCACCGAACCGGTAAAATCTTCAACCGTGACAAAACACATAGTTTCGCCATTTTTTGTTGGAATTCGCTTGGCTTCCGTCACAATTCCGGCAACTTGAACGGGTTGATTATCCGTACATTCCGTAGACAGCAGGTTTCCCACGGGAAACATTCCCTTGAGTTGCGTCCGATATTCGTCCAACGGATGTCCGGTTACAAAAAATCCGGTCATTTCTTTCTCCATAGCCAGAAGTTGCGGTTTCGGCAGTTCCTCCAAATCCGGCGGGGTCAATTCATCAAGGGCTTCCAGTTGATCGGCCCCGAACAGACCCATTTGTCCATTCGCGCGGTCTTTTTGTCTGGACGCGGCCAAATCCACGGCATTCTCACTGACTGCCAGCAATTGCGCCCGCCGCCAGCCTGTAGAATCGAATGCGCCGCACTTGATCAAACTCTCCAGCACTCTCTTGTTTACCAGACGTGCATCGATTCGTTCGCAAAAATCAACCAAGGATTTAAAATCCCCTTCTTTGCGGGCGTTGATGATACTGTCAATTGCGCCGTCACCTACATTTTTCACCCCTGCCAACCCAAACCGAATCGCTGATTTTTCTACAGAAAAGCTGAGTTCGCTGCGGTTGATATCCGGGGGAAGAATCTTAATGCCATGTTTGCGGCACTCTTCAATAAAATATCCTACCCTGTCGCTGGTTCCCATGACGCTGGTCAACATTGCCGCCATGAACTCTTCCGGATAATGCGCCTTCAAATAAGCCGTCTGATAAGCAACCAATGCATACGCGGCGCTATGTGACTTGTTAAATCCGTAGTCGGCGAACTTTTCCATCAACCCGAATACGTCATTGGCTATTGCAGAGTCAACACCCCTTTGGGCAGCCCCCTCCAGAAAACGCTCTCGTTGTGCAGCCAGCACATCGTGTTTTTTCTTGCCCATGGCCCGGCGCAACAAATCCGCCTGCCCCAGGGTAAATCCACCCATAGCCGAAGCAATCTGCATGACTTGTTCCTGATACAAAATCACGCCAAAGGTATCGCGTAGAATGGGTTCCAGCAAAGGATGCCGGTACACCGTCTTTTTCGTTCCATGCCGACCCTGGACAAAATCTTCCACCATCCCGCTGTTCAGCGGTCCCGGACGATATAGCGCCACCAGGGGAATGAGGTCTTCGAAGCAGCGTGGGCGCAGCTCTTTGACCAAGTTGGTCATCCCGCCGGATTCCATCTGAAATACTCCCACAGTTTCTCCCCGGCGCAGCATTTCACAAGTTTTAGGATCATCCAGGGGAATCTTCTCCATGTCGACTTGAATACCGCGGTGCTGAAGAACCATGTCGACTGCGTCGCCAATAACCGTCAACGTACGCAGCCCCAGCAAATCCATCTTCAAAAAACCGATTTCCTCGATACAGTCCTTGTCAAACTGGGTCGTAATAAACCCATCCGCCGAGTTCTGCACAGGCACCTGCGAATTTAGAGAATCCCTGGCAATCACCAGCCCCGCCGCATGCGTTGAAGCGTGTCGCGGCAGCCCTTCCAGGGACATTGCCAGATCCAGAATTTTTCGCGCGGTAGGGTCTTTGTCGTAAGCGCCTTTCAATTCCTGGCTCATTGACAGAGCCTCTTTCAACGTGATATTCAAAACCCCGGGAATCATTTTGGCAATCCGATCCACTTCACCAAATGGTGCATTCAGGGCTCTTCCCACATCCCGAATCGCCAGACGGGCCGCCATCGTACCAAAAGTGATGATCTGCGCTACATGATCGGCGCCATAACGTTCCGCAACATATTCAATGATTTTACCCCGGCGCACGTAGCAGAAATCGATATCAATATCCGGCATGGTTACCCTTTCCGGATTTAGAAATCGTTCAAACAGCAGTCCATACTTCAACGGATCAATATTGGTGATCTCCAATAGATACGCCACTATACTGCCGGCCGCCGAGCCACGGCCAGGACCGACTGGAATCCGGGATTCCCTGGCAAAACGGACAAAATCCCAGACAATCAGAAAATAGCTGGAAAAACCCATGGTTTGGATAACCGACAACTCATACTCCAGCCGCTCCCGTTCTTCGCTGCCTGCTGCCGGATAACGGTTCGGCAATGCGGTTTCGCAAAGTTCCCGCAAATAATTGTCAGCCGTTATGCCCTCCGGCAATGGAAAATTGGGCAAGCGCAAATGCCCGAATTCAAAATCCACCTGACAACGTTCCGCAATCCTGCAGGTATTGGCAAGTGCTTCCGGATATTCAGGAAACAAATCGGCCATTTCATCCCCGGTCTTCAAATAAAATTCCGGCGTTGGAAACCGCATGCGTCCCGTATCCTCCACACATTTTCCCGTCTGAATGCACAGGAGCACATCATGCGCGTCAGCGTCAGTGCGGTCAATATAATGAATATCATTGGTTGCCACCAGCCCAATTCCGAGCTTGCGCGCCAACGCCACCAACTGGGGATTGGACTCCCGCTGTTCGGGAATTCCATGATCTTGAATTTCGATAAAAAAATTGTCCCGCCCAAAAATATCTACATAATCACGAGCAACTGCCTCGGCTCCGGCCAGATCGCCCTTAAGAATTAAAGCCGGTATCTCACCGGCAATGCAAGCGCTAAGCCCAATCAGTCCTTCATGATGAGCGGCCAGCAGTTCCTTGTCGATACGAGGTTTATAATAAAACCCCTCGGTATAAGCACGAGAAACAAGTTCGACCAGTTGACTGTAACCCGTCTGGTTTTCCGCCAGCAACACCAGATGATAGTAGGACTCCCCTTCAACGGCAGCCTTGTCAAAACGGCTGCGAGGCGCAATATACACCTCACAGCCAATAATAGGTTTCACGCCAACTTTCTTGGCCTGTTTATAAAACTCAATCGCACCATACATATTCCCATGATCGGTAAGTGCTACGGCTTTCATGCCGTCTTCCTGCGCCCGGCGAACAAGGTCGCCAACCCGGCCGGCCCCGTCGAGCAAACTGTACTCGCTGTGGACATGCAAATGGACAAAATCAACCATCAGTTCATTTCTTCCCCACACTCAGATTTCCGTAATAAAAAGCGGTTTCGTCCACAATCTCCATGGATGCCGGCGCATAAACCTGTACACTATCGGACACGCGCCGACCGGTCCCCCCCAGCACATACGCCGCGCCATCCAGGAAGTCCGTCACCCGCTGATAACCCTCGCGATCAAGAAATTCACCGTTAATCACTATCCCGCTGCCACTTCTCATTGCATCAGCAGACCTCAACGCATCTTCATGAGAAGAAGGCATAAACACGGAAAACCGTTGATTCTCGCCAGTTTTTTTGTTTTCCGTCTCATCTTCTCCCCGCATGGATTGCCCACTGTTGGAAAACATTCCTGTCATTTTGCTCCAAATTCCCTGTCCCATCTTGCTACCTCCGCAAACAGCTCTACTGCCACTTACTATTTTATAAATCGCCTAGTGTTTTGTGCACAAATTTGCGCACCTTGTCCAATCGAACCAGCACCGCAGATATTTTTGAAGCATCGGCCGCCACTTTATTTTCCAACCGCTGTTTGGCCTCCAGCCATGCACTATCCAACTCATTGAAAATATCCTGCAATTTCTTTCCGGCGGGTTCGATCGGTTGCAAAAGAATCGAAGGAGTGATTTTCCAGGCACGCCCCTGAAATGTTGCAACATCGCCATACCGGGGAATATAGGAAGGAATCGACAGTTTTTGCACAATCGCATTAGACAGCGCCTCGGAACTTTTTATTTCGCCATGCACCAGAAAAACGTTGGCAGGCTTCTGTGTAAAACAGGACAACCACTCCAAAATATCTTCCCGATCCGCATGTGCAGATAAACCGTTCAAATTGTATACCTGAGCCCGAACGCGAATCTCTTCGCCCATGATCCGCACCTTTTGAGCTCCCTCCACCAATCGTCGCCCCAGACTTCCCTCCGCCTGAAATCCGACGAACAGCACACTGCTTTCCTTCCGCCAGAGATTATGCTTCAGATGATGCAATATACGCCCCGCATCCGCCATACCGCTCGCGGAAATTATAATGGCCGGCTCTTCCATGGAATTCAGCGCCTTAGACTCCTCAGCCGTGCGGCTGAAGCGGAGTTGCGGCATCATCAATGGACTTTGCCGCTCCTTTTGAATAATTTCTTTCATTTCCTTATCATAGTATTGCGTATCGCGTCGGAAAATATCGGTCGCGGCAATCGCCAAAGGACTGTCAATAATCACCGGAATATCCGGGATTCGCTTTGCTTCAAACAATCGGCTCAAATAGTAGAGGATAATCTGCGTCCGTCCAACGGCAAATGCCGGAATGATGACATTCCCCCTGCGTTCCACCGTATCATTGATAATTTCCGCCATGCGGGTTTCCCAGTCAATCTCAACATGGTCCCGATCCCCATAGGTCGATTCCAGAATTACGTAGTCCGCGGCTTTAACATAGGTTGGATCTTTTAGAATCGGCTGGTCGGGACGGCCCAAATCACCTGAGAACAAAAACTGCGTTTCATTGCCGGCCTCCGTTGCATGAATTGCCAGCATGGAAGACCCCAAAATATGTCCCGCATCATAAAAATGGACATGAATATCTTCTCCGAGAGAAAAATCCACTTCATACTCCACCGCCCGGAACTGTTTCAGGCAGGACTGCGCATCCTCCACGCTATAGAGGGGCGATACCGGTTTCCGTCCCATGCGCCGGCCCTTGCGATTCTCAATTTCCGCTTCAAACTCTTGAATGTAGGCACTATCCGGCAACATGATCGAACAAAGATCAATCGTTCCTTTTGTCGCAAAAATAGGTCCCTTGAACCCTGCCTTGCAAAGACGCGGCAGCAATCCGCTATGATCGATGTGGGCATGAGTCAGCAAGATGCAATCCAGTTCAGAGGGGTTATAAGCGAATGCTCTTCGATTCAAGGAGGCAACAATTTTTGACCCCTGGAACATACCACAATCAATCAGGATTTTTTTTGTCCCAATTTCCAGCAAATGACTGGAGCCGGTAACACCCATCGTAGCGCCCAAAAAAGTCAACTGCATACCTCGTCCTCACTCCTCGCCCAAAATAATAACTTCCGGCCGCAACTCCACGCCGGAATGTTTTTTCACCCGCGACTGGACACTCCGGATCAATTCCTGTACGTCGGCGGCAGTTGCCTGCCCCGCATTGATAATAAAGCCGGCGTGTTTTTCAGAAACCTGTGCATTGCCGCAGCGAAGTCCCTTGCAACCCGCCTGTTCCACCAACGTCCCGGCAAAAAATCCTTGCGGTCGTCGGAAGGTACTGCCGGCACTCGGCCATTCCAAAGGCTGCTTGCTCTCCCGGCGCTGCGTCAGATCCGCCATTACAGCCTTAATTTTCGCTTTATCTCCCGAATGCAGCTTCAGTCGAACCTCGCAAATCACGCAATGATTATCCTGAAAAACGCTGTGACGGTAACCGAACCGAATATCATCAGCGGAATAAGTACTGACGGAACCGTCAAGACAAACTGCCGTAACCTGCTCCACCACATGACTGATTTCACCGTCATACGCCCCTGCATTCATAAAAACGGCCCCGCCGATACTTCCGGGAATGCCGACCGCAAACTCCATCCCTGTCAGTCCGCTCTCCGCCGCAAAATTAGCCACATCCGACAGTAACGCACCGGCGCCGGCAATAACCTGTTCACCCTCGCATCGCAAGGAAGACATCGGCTCTCCTATTTTCATCACGACCCCGCGGATTCCCTTATCCCGCACCAGCAAATTGGACCCTTTTCCGATTACTGTAAGCGGAAGCGAATATTCGGCAGTCATGCGAATCACGGTTGCTGCATCTGCTACAGTAGACGGCAACGCCATCCAATCAGCCGGACCGCCAATTTCAAAGGTTGTGTGCCGAGTCATTGATTCCTGATGCAATAGTCGGCAAAGAGGAGAAACATTCTTCGACAGCAGCGTTAAAAAATCCAGCTCGCTCTGCTTATTTTTCGGCAAATGGATCCATTCCTTCCCCTACAGCATCCCCCAGCATCTTGTAAATGTCGGTCATCACCTGCTGAAACCTGAAATATACGGAAATATAGTCCCGAGCCCGCGCATTCATCGTCAGCAATTCGCCCAATTTCTTCAACGACTCCTGTTTTGATTGCGCATCCGCTTTTCCAGACATGACTTCCAGCTGCATTTCCATCTGTTTGCGTAAAAAATCTTTTACCATATCCCGGGCGACGGGATCGGCGTCAAGCTCACGTCGCGCTTTGCCCAACGCCTTGAATTCATCGGATTCCTTCAGGGCTTGGGCCAGCTCATGGCCTTTGTCGTACACATTCATTTTCTTCCTCCCGTTCTTTATAAAAACTCACCCGAAAATTTTATTTCTGTCATCAGTTTGAATAAAATAAGATTTCAATGCCTGACGCCGGAAATCCTGCCTGCAAACCATATGCCCGCTTTGTCAGCGAAGTCCGCCATATCCGGTCTGCCGCAACGCTTCATATACGGCAACCGCCACCGCATTCGACAAATTGAGTGATCTCGCCTCGTCAATCATCGGCAGCCGCACGCACTGCGCCGGATACTGCTCCAAAATCGAGGCCGGAAGCCCTGCCGTTTCCTTACCGAAAACCAAAAAATCGCCATTCGTATACTGAACATCGCTATGAAAACGTGTCGCCTTTGTTGTATTGCAAAAAAAACGAGCCTCCGGATATAGCGCCTGCAAATCTGCAAAACTGTCATGATACGTAATGTCCAGCAAATGCCAATAATCAAGGCCCGCGCGTTTCAAATGCTTGTCATCGGTTGAAAAGCCCAGTGGCCTGACCAAATGCAACTTGCAGCCGGTCACTGCGCACAATCGTGAAATATTACCTGTATTCCCAGGAATTTCAGGTTCCACCAGCACTACATGAAGATTGGAAAGTTTAGTCTCCATAACAATATCTCCTATATCTTATCTTATACTTTCGTATCCCGTTGCGGATTTACTCCTGCTCCCTGTGCGAACCACAAAAGGGCGAATACTTTTTGTTTGGATTTCGTTAACAATGAGTTAACACGATAAATGACGAATAATGCCGGTAGGAAAACAGACATTCCCCATAGAATTTATTCCATTGTAGAAACAAATGTAGAAACAAAGTGTAACCCGGAATAAAGAGGGGGATCATCTTGATCAAACATTATGTGCTGGATACAAACGTTCTTCTGCATTCTCCCCGTGCATTATTTACCTTTAATGAACACACCATCGTTATTCCCGAAGTAGTTCTGGAAGAATTGGATCGTTTCAAGTCGGAAACCAATGACCGTGGCGCAAACAGCCGGGAGGTCAGCCGTATCATCGACCAATTGCGTACTCGCGGCAATCTGATTGAAGGAGTTTCGCTCAACGACGAGGGTGGGATTCTCAGAATCGCCATTAACCATCTGGATACTTCCATCCCTGCCCATTGGGATCGTTTCAAGGCTGACAACCGCATCTTGCAGGTATGTCGCGGCCTTGCCGAAGAGGGACGTCAGGTGATTTTGGTCAGCCGTGACACCAACATGCGGGTTAAAGCCGTTATTCTGGACATCGCTGCAGAGGACTTCCGAAATGAAAAAGTGGCGAAAATTGAAGACCAGTATACCGGAAGAGCCGAGGTGTATGCGACCTCTGATGTAATTGACCACTTTCTCAGCAATGAATCCGTTTCACTGTTGCCGGAAGATATTCAGGTCCAGGACGAGCTTGCTCATACGTTAACTCACCCAACGTTGACCATGAATCAGTTTCTGCAGATTCATTCCACGGACGATGACCGGCTTGTCGCGTTGGGCCGTTTTGACGGCGAAAAAATTGTGCGCCTGAAATATCAGGATCGCAATCCTTTCGGCGTCACCTCCCGCAATATCGGACAAATTTTCATGCAGGAGTGCCTGATGCTCAGCGCCGATGATGCGCCGCTGGTTATTATCAAAGGTCCTGCAGGGACAGCAAAAACCTTCTATTCCCTCGCCGTCGGCCTGCATCGTTTTATGGATTGCCGTCCCCGGGATTACCACCATTTGTTGATCTGCCGGCCCAATGTCCCCATGGACGAAGATCTGGGATATCTGCCCGGTTCCGAGCAGGAAAAAATAGATCCTTACATGCGGGCAGTTCGCGACAATCTATTCACGCTGATGTCCGGTCACAGTATTACGGAATCCAAGGAAATCGAGCAGGTGGAAGATACGGTCCAGATGCTGTTCGACAAGCGGGTGATTCAGACGGAAGCGCTTGCGTACCAACGGGGCCGCTCTCTGCAACGGTACTGGATGATTCTTGACGAAATGCAAAATTCCACACCGCGTCAAGCCAAGGGCGTCATTACCCGCCCAGGCATTGGTACAAAAATCATTCTGCTCGGTGATCCCGAGCAAATCGACCACCCGTTCTTGGACAGCCGAACCAATGGACTGGTATACGCCTCAGAAAAAATGAAAGGCAGCAAATATTGCTTCCAAGTCGCTCTGACGTATGACGAATGTGAACGTTCACCGTTGGCGGCCGAAGCATCCATCCGACTCTAAAAACACTCTTTTATTGTAGTATAATTGCAT
>CAZSRN010000061.1:0-9572 GCA_964609115.1 uncultured Veillonellaceae bacterium
CGCCGCCCCGTTCAAATAGTCCCAGCGTTTTCCCTGCCACGTCTCTCCTTCTGTCATGCGGTTCTCAATGCTCTCCCGAATTCGCCACCAACCTTTGCTCCAGTTGGTAAACAAGGTGTTTTCCTCCGGTGCTCGTCCAATTAATCGTTGTATGGCGATATTCGGCGCAAGATATTCCAAAAAAGCAACAGCGCGCTCTATATATTCGTCACAGGTTCCCAGTTTCACATTTCCGGCCTCATACAACCTGGCCAGCTGCGTTCCCTTCACTACATACAGCGCATGCAGTTTCACCTGCTCAATGTTTAATGCGGATAAGATTTTTGCCCCTTCTATCACATCGATCATCTCATCCCCGGGCAGGTTCAGAATCATATGCGCACACACACCGATTTTTTGTCTGGACGCTCTCAATGTTGCGTCAATGAATTCAGCCAGCCCATGGCCGCGGTTGATCCAGGCCAACGTCCGGTAATTGACGGTTTGCAGGCCAAGTTCCAGTGTGATGTCCACGCCCCGGCGTTCCCGCAGGTCAGCGAGGATTTCCAAATAACGGTCATTCACGCAGTCTGGCCGAGTCGCCACCGACACCCCTACAATGTCCGGCTGGCAGGCTTCCTCCAAAAAAGACGCGAACTGCGTCGGCGGTAAATAGGTGTTGGAAAAATTCTGCAGGTAGGCAATAAATTTAGCAGCTTTGTATTTTCCTTCAATATGCTGTCGATTGACAGCAATCTGTTCGGTGACCGTCATCGTGTCCGGCAGATTTTCATAGCCGGCGCCGATGCTGCCGCAAAAAATGCAGCCTCCCGTCCCGCAGGTTCCATCCCTGTTGGGACAGGTCACCGGTATACTCACCGGCAGTTTGTAAACTTTCTCTCCATACCGTTGCCGCAGAAATTCAGAAATTTTCAAATATCTAGAGTTCACGTTTCAGCCTCCGTGAAAAGTTCATTCTCTGATAGAACATGCCACTCTGGGCGTTGTTTCGTCAAGTCAAACAGGACAGGAGTCAGCTTCTCCCCTGTCCACTCGCCGGATATAATCCATTGCGGAATGTTCACGTGAAAAACCTCGATCGGATATTTACGCTTGACATCCCGCCAATTGGTAAAACGATAACCGGGAATATATCGGTTCATTGTATCTTCATTTCGCCACAAAGCATTTTTCGATTTTTCCCAGTGTTCCCGGTTCCATTTTAATCCTTCTCCCCTCATTGCTCCGGACTTATCGATTAAAACATCAAATTTTAAAAGTTCATCCAACCGCAGTCTTTGGGTAGGTGAAAATTGTTCGGCAAAGTGCAGCAGCTGCGACAGCACACCTTCCGGGCTGTGAGTTTTTCCCGCCAGCCTTTGCCGTCCCCACCACTGAGACAACTCACAATAAAACTCAAATGCATCTTCTTTAAAAGTCGTCACCAAATGCAACAATGAGTAATAAAATCGGCCACTATTATAGGTCTGGTTAAAAACCTCTTCCATCAATTTTAGTTGCCGTATGTCTCCATATGTCAGGATATCATTCGCCAAAACTTCGTATGGAGGGTGTTCCACCCAAACATATCCGTGTTCTTTAGCTTCACGCCGAATCCGGGTTCCGGGCAATAACTTCAGAAAACCAATTTGCAACATATCCGGCTTCAGTTCATAGACGGAATTGAAAGACCGGCGAAACTCCTGTACGCCCTCATGTGGCAACCCGGCAATCAGATCTAAATGCAAATGGATGTTTCCCGCCGACAACAGTGCTTGTACGTTTTTTTTCAATGTCTCCCAGTCGTTGCGACGACCGACCGCAATCAACGTTGCTTCATCCGTCGACTGCACGCCGATTTCAAACTGGAATCGGCCCGGCGGCAGTTTTGAGAGCCACTGAACGTCTTCCTGACTCAAATGGTCAGCGACAATTTCAAAATGAAAATTCGTCGTTCCCGGTTCCGAAGCAATAAATTGCCAAATTTCCCGATAAAACTTTGGATCGACATTAAACGTCCGGTCAACAAATTTCACTTGCTTCACGCCCTGTTGAAGGAAAAAGCGCAACTCGGCTTTAACTTTCTCTACGCTGCGATAACGAACACCGTGAGTAGTCGAAGATACGCAATAAGAGCAAGAAAACGGGCAGCCTCGCGAACTCTCATAATATACGATACGATGGGTTAACTCCGCCATTGCCTCCACTTGATACGGAAATAGTAGAGTATCGAGATTTTCTACCAATCGGACGCCGCCATTTAATTCAACCCGTCCGTCCCGCCATGCTGCAATTCCAGCCACATCATTGCCATTGCCGCCTTGCGACAGCCTTGAAAGTAACTCCGGCAAACTTTCTTCTCCTTCGCCCTGTACCACAAAATCCACGGATTGATTTTTCTGCAATAGTTCGGTCGCATCGCCGGAAGCTTCCGGTCCGCCAAGAATCACGATCACTTCCGGTACTGCTTTTTTCAGTGAAGACGATATCTTGAGAATCATTTCCCGGTTCCAGATATAACAGGCAAATCCTACGACTGTCGGCTCACGGCCGGCAATATCGTTCAGCACATATAGTATCTCCTGATTAATTGTATATTCTGCCGTTTCAACATCATGGCCCGCACTCTGACAGGCGGTTTGCAGTGAATATAATGCAAGTGAAGAGTGAATATATTTTGCATTTACCCCAACCAACAACGCTTTCAACCTATTTTATCCCCCTACTCAGTCATGGTCTTTTTTGTCCGCCTGTATTATCATTATTATATACTGAAAGAATCACAAAAGGAGTGTAACCATCCATGCGTAAAAATCAATCCTCGTTTTTCGCCTTATTGGTCGGCGCAATGCTCTTCTCTTGCACAGGCGGAGAAGTCACAGAAGCATCTAAATTGCCGGATCGAAATGAGATTCCCGCCGAATCCCGCTGGAAGCTGGAAGACATCTATCCTTCCGATGAAGCCTGGCAATCTGATTTTGACCGGCTAAAACCCATGGCTGCTCAAATTTCGACGTATCAGGGACAATTAGATACATCCGCCGCCACATTATTTGAGTGCCTCTCCCTGCGGGATGACTTGGGCATCATGAGCAGCAAGGTCTTTGCCTATGCCCGTATGCGTCGGGACGAGAACAACGCCAACAGTCACTATCAAGCGTTAACAAGCCGTACCGAAAGCCTGTTGGCCGAAGTGGGCGCTGCCACAGCTTTTATCGAACCCGATATTTTGGCTATGCCAGCTGGAAAACTGCTCTCTTTCCGCCAAAGCGAACCTAAGTTGGCAGTTTACGCTTTTTACTTCGACAATTTATTGCGACAGCAAAAGCACGTATTGTCGCCAGCTGAGGAATCGTTGCTTTCTAAAATGTCCGAAGTCGGGCAGTCTCCGGAAAACATTTTCACCATGCTGGCGCGCGCCGATATGAAATTCCCTGAACTTAAGGACGAAAAGGGGCGCCTCGTTCAACTCAGCGAAGGTCGCTATCGCACCTTCATCATGTCATCGGACCGCATCGAAACACTTTTGCTTCAACGCTGGGCGGCACTATCCGTAAAAACATGTTCTATGCCAGTGCACGAAAGTATGATTCTGCAATTGCAGCAGCGTTAGAATCGGACAATGTGCCTGTTTCCGTCTATAATCGCCTGGTTGAAGCGGTTAATGAAAATCTTGCGCCGCTGCACCGATACGTCGGTCTAAAGAAAAAAGCGCTCAAACTGGATGAAATGCATATGTATGATCTCTATGTCCCGCTCGTTCCCGATGCCCACATCACCTTGAGCTATGATGAAGCCCGCGCACTTGTCAAGCAGGGGCTCACACCATTAGGAGAAGATTATGGCGTCGTGCTGGAAAAAGCCTTGTCTTCCCGTTGGGTGGACATTTATGAAAATCAGGGCAAACAAAGCGGCGCTTACTCTTGGGGAGTTTTTGGCGTTCATCCTTTCGTCCTGTTGAACTTCAACAACCGTCTGGAAGATGCCATGACCCTGGCGCACGAGTTGGGCCACTCCCTGCACAGTCACTACAGCAACTCGACGCAACCCTATGCGACTCACGACTACACGATCTTTTCCGCCGAGGTCGCCTCCACTACCAACGAAACTTTATTGCTCGATCATCTGCTGAAAACTACGACGGATCGCAAAAAGAAAATGTATCTGCTCAACGAATATCTCGAATCCGTTCGAACCACCGTGTTCCGACAAGCCATGTTCGCAGAATTTGAACGGGACCTTTATTCCCGGGCGGAAAATGGTGAAGCAATCACTGCCGATATGCTCGATGCCATGTGGCATGATTTGAACGTCAAGTACTATGGTCCCCAAATGGTGGTAGACAAGGAACTCAATGCCGAATGGTCCCGGATTCCCCACTTTTACTATAACTTCTACGTATATCAGTATGTCACCGGATTCTCGGCAGCCAATGCCCTTGCTTCCCAGATTCTTGCCGAAGGAGAACCTGCCCGTGCCCGCTATGTGAATTTCCTGAAAAGCGGCGGATCCGACTACTCCATTGAGTTACTGAAAAAAGCCGGGGTGGATATGTCTTCCCCCGAGCCGGTAAAAATCACAATCCAACGCTTTGAACGCATGATGGATGAGCTGGAAAAATTAATGCAAGAATAGTTTGCGGCAGATTAATCATCACTAAAAACGTATAAAAAAAGAAGGTTTTCGTTGGAATCAAATCCGATGAAAACCTTCTTTTTTTGTACAAGCACGTTTATCTTTTTCTATTGTGGGACATGAAAAACATCTTTACTTTTTATCAAGAAAACGCCAGAAATTGTTGGAGAAAAGATCTTCCACATCCTTGCGAATTTCGTCTTCAGTAAACTCCCAACCCGTTTCCATTACATCCAAATATTTTTCCGCTAAAATTCCACCAATCAAACGGCGGGAATGATCCCACTTGTAGATCAGTTGATCCAAAACCCGCGCATCTGAATGTTGCGGCACAAAACCAAGTCCCAGCAATTCAAACCGCATCCGAGTCATTTTGTCGATGATGGACGGGTTGTTCAGGAACCACCAGCAGCCAAAAACCAGCAGGTTGCGGAATTTACGCGCCGTTACCGCCAGTTCATGCTGGTTCTCCAGCGCCAGCATCGTAACCAGAAATTTATTGGCGGGATATTTTTGACAAAGATAGGTGACTGTGCCGATATCCGCCTTAGCCACGGCATCCCCTGCATCGCCAAGGCCGGGGTTGACTCGCTTGGTGACTCCAATCATCATGGCAAAGGGGCGGTTAAGCTCCCGACATACGGGTAGCACACATTCTTCGACAACTCTGGACCGCAGGGATTCTTCAGGCACCCGGAACGTCGGGGGTAACGAGGCGGCAACATAAAGAGCGTCCATTTTCAGCATCCAATCCTTAAGGAAGCGTTGGATTTCACTCACGCTCTTTCCGCCGAGTCCTGCGTCAGCCTCATACCCCCATTTTCGGAGAAGAGCCATGGCTACTTCATCCAGATTCAGCAAGGGGTCAATTCTCAATGCCGCTTTAAATCGCGGGTCAAGTTTCGGCCCAGCATTCCAGACGGCGAATTCCTGGGGATTAAAGATATCATTCGTCATTACAACTTCCTTGACTCCGGCCTTTTCAAATACAATATCCATATATTCGTTGACGCTTTTTCCTTCGCAGTAGCGACGAGTGCCGGCAAGATCACGTGAGCGCACATCCTGTCCCAACTTGGACATAACGGTCAAAACTCCGCGTTGGGCTTCACTGACCGGAGATCGATCAAGAAACAATGTTTTCCAGATCAAATCAGCCTGTTGCCGTTTGGGCATGGCAAAATATTGTTCATAGGACCTGCTGTCATACCGGAATGTTTCAGCGATCAGATAGTGATACGTTACCAGTTCATCCACACCCCACAATAAGAGATCCCCAAAATCTGCGGGATAAATATGGGTGTGTACGTCAGTAATAGGAGTTTCGCGCAAAATGCGCCCCACAACCTGTGGCAGTTCTTCGCGTTTGACTGAATTCATCCTATGTGCCTCCCAACTTCATTAAAAATGCAAATAACGCTGCGTGTTTCCTTATATATTTTTTCGTCTCACAAAAGCGAATTCCTTCAAAGCGTAAAAACCGATTTATTATAATTTGCACGTTTCACACTTTATTTGAGAACCTGGACGCCGCTTAAAAGCAAAAGCATCCTAATGCAATGATGAACCGGCTGGAACTCCGGGCGACATAGTGTTACTATTGAATATAGTAATGACCGGCTTCGTCCTGAAGTAATGAAAGAGGCGATAAGTATGACCCGATTGGAAGAAGTAGCTATTAAAGAACAACGGCTGCGCCAGTTAATGGATGCCACCGGAATGTCCGGCATCCTGCTGAAGAAACAAGCGAACTTTTCTTGGTTGACAGCCGGCGGCTATAATATGGTTGGAATTGCTACAGAAATCGGCATGACTTCGCTTCTAATAACAAAAACGGCTCGCTATGTTATTACCAATCGAACTGAACTGCAACGGATGTTAGTGGAAGAAGGGCTCGAAGAATTAGGTTTTCAGCCGCTTGAATACGACTGGTATACCGATGCTGAAATAACTTCTATAAAAAAAATAATTCCCGACCTTGACAAGATCGGCGCAGATATGGACTTTTCCGGCGCTCACAATATGGATGGAATTATCAAACAGCTTCGTTTCTCTCTTACCGTAAATGAAATAGAACGGTATCGTTTTCTAGGCGATAAACTTTCGATCGCTTTTGAAAGAAACATGTTGGAAATTCGACCTGGAAATACCGAATGTGAAATTGCCGGTCGCTTCGGTGCAGATTTATGGAAAGACAGGATTGATATCACCGCAATGATTATTGCTGCCGATGAACGTATTTTCGCTTACCGTCATCCAATCCCTACGCAAAAACCTGTGAATCGATATTTATTAGCTTGTGTTAACGCAAGATATAAAGGGCTGATTACTTCAATCACCCGTCTGATGCATTTTGGGGAGCCTTCTCCAGCACTCTCCACGCAATTTGCTCAAAATCTTGAAATCGAAAATCGAATGATTGCAGCAACCCAAGTGGGCAAACCGATGTCTGAAGTTTTTCGCACGGCCGTTCAAGCGTATCAGGAGTTTGGATACCCCGATGAATGGAATCGGCTTCATCAAGGCGGAGCCATGGGCTATTATTCCCGCGATATCAAAGTCACGCATACTACTCCAGACATTGTGCAAAAAAATCAAGCTTTTTGCTGGAATCCATCCATAACAGGAACCAAAACGGAAGACGGATTTATTGCAACCCCCGAAGGACCCGTCATGATAACCCACCCCGCTGTCTTCCCTCGTGTGGAGCAGGAAATCAACGGTATCCAATTTGTTCGTCCAGGAATACTTACTATCGAGTGATCTTCAACACTTATCCTTCAAACCTGCCCAGCAGCGACGGCGAATCAATCTCATGCCGCAGTCGATTGCGGGTGGCAGATTCAACGGTTCCGGCATAACAATAGGCACAACCATGCAAACAAGTATCATAAAATCCTATGTCTTTGCTCTTGACGCAACCGCATTCCTTCCGCTGAGATTTGTCTTTTGTTTCCGTCATGCGAATACCAAACAAGTTCCACAACAAGTTAGCGTCAATACATTTCCCGGGCAATATACCAAACGATGACAGGTCCAGTATTTCCGCACAACTATAAATGGGAATTTGCCAGGATTGCACCTGTTGGCTCATGAATAGGCAGAGGTTTTGTACTTGCTCCGATGTCTCCACCATTTTTATTTTGATTCCTTGCGCAAGCAACCGTCCAAAATTGATCGAAGCCTTTCGATAGTCATCTACAATACTGATTACCACTCTCGGAATGACCGAATGGAGGCGTTCCAGAATATACGAGAATTGTTCCTGATGATAGGACGGGTCTGTCCGGTTGCTCAAGATTATCGGATCATATCGCCAAATCACTTTTTCAGCGCCGATTCTCTCCGCCAACGCTAAAAAGGTTTCAATCCGTTGCTCCAGAGGGGGAACATTAGGCTCAAAAACCTGGTCATACCCATTGATCGTATATTGGAAATAATAGCGATATCCTCTGTCATCCAGTTCTTTTAACCACGGCAGTAAAGGAAGCGCATTTTTAGTCCAAAACACAAATGCGTCAACATCACAGGGGCTGAGAGAAACTCGGGATACCTGTTTTCGGTTAAAAGGATTCACTACTGTGCAATATTGTTCACGAATCCGCCGCATAAACCATTCGGTATAAAATGCCGGTATATCCGTACGGCGGCTGACACTGACAATCACTTTTTCATCCCCTCGACTGCGCTTATCCCCGCAACATTCTCAAATACGTTAATTTTATTTTAAGAAAAAACTCCAGTATAATACTGGAGTTTTATTATTAGGTATCAACAATTTTTATCCCTGAAATTGGTTTTTCTCCCATAGACCTCTTTTCACCACGCCATTGGGCGATGTAAATGTGCCAAACCCCTCCAGTTGACCCTCGACAAAATCTCCGACATAACGTCGACCATCCGGCCAAGTATAAGTCCCTCGGCCGGTCCTCTGATTTCCCACAAACTCACCTTCATAGCGTTCTCCGTTGGCCCATGTAAAAATCCCCCGGCCATGTTGTTTGTTATTCAGCCAATCTCCTTCATAGCGATTGCCATTAGCCCAACTGTAAGTGCCCCGGCCATTGCGCTCATCATTAAGGTAAGCACCTTCATACTGGTCTCCGTCAACCCAGGTATATATTCCTTTACCGCTGTGTTTGTCGTTGACATATTCCCCTTCATAACGGTTCCCGTTAGCTAATGTCAGTTTTCCGCGTCCATTGCGCTTGCCGCCTATATATCCACCTTCATAGCGGTCTCCATTTGCCCAAACAAAAAGTCCTTTGCCCTCCTGACGTCCGTCAACATAGGTTCCCTCGTAGCGGTCGCCATTGGTCCAAAAATATTTCCCCTTTCCCGAAGCAACTCCGCCAACCAGCGCCCCCTCGTAACGGGCATCCTTGTTCCCGCTTCGATACCATTGCAAAACTCCCCGCCCCGAAGCATAACCGTCAGAGTTTATTTCTCCCGACCAAGTGACTGTCTGAGCGGATTGATAATTAGCGTCCCAAACCTTGCAGTGTTCATCCGCTAAAATCCAAGATCCTCCAGCCATGGCCACGCCCGTCATGGCAAGCAGTATTCCCAATAACAATAAGCTCTCGGATCTGAATTTAAACAAGCGCATCATTTTATAGCCCCCCAAAAGCTGTTTTTCTCACAAAAAATCAGCCCGGGGCGGCGTAAACGCATCAATAATCACCGAATCCTCTTCCAAAGCCACTACTCCGTGCAATACATTCTTTGCTGCGTAGTATGTATCGCCCGCATGAACGGTTTTATTTTCTCCATCCACAGTAATTTCAAAACTGCCTTTGGCAATATACCCGACCTGGTCATGTTCTGCATGCCGGTGAGGTGTTCCAATTCCTCCTTTTTGGAAACGGAACTCCACCAACATCAGAGCTTCTCCGTGAATTAGCACACGTCGAGTCGATTTATCGCTGGTTGGCAGCACGGTAGTGCCTGAATATTCA
>CAZSRN010000062.1:0-9569 GCA_964609115.1 uncultured Veillonellaceae bacterium
CAAAAGTAATACCCTCCGGCTGTAATCCGAAGGGTATTACAACTGTCTGTACCAAAAAGTCCAAACTTTTCTATTCCTCATCCTGCCATTGATATACTTTCAGCAAACTCTCGATCGATTGAGTTGTCACTCCGCCGCTGAATCCGGTTACGCCTTTGAGCGTTCGGATCATTTTCCCCGCCTTGATGGTTAACACATCGTCCATAATTTCCAATACCAACGGTTCCGCATTTGTAATAATAGCTGGCGGAAACGAAACAATACCGGCGGTTTCTCCGACGACCCTGACTCGCAAACTTCCGCTGTCAATCTTGAAAGACAGCCATTTTCCCTTTTGCTCGGTTGTATCAATATATACAATAAAACCGGCCCCGTTCCCATAAAGATTTTTCAGTGCGCCAAACTCCAACCGCCCGCTCATGGATTTTAGGCCAAAAGAATAATCCATCGGTGATACGTTTTTGTCCGCTTCAATTTTCAACTCGTCAATTTTCTCCAATTTAGCTGCACTTACAACTGCAGTCACAGAAAGCGACACTATCAACATAACAACAACCACAATACTCCAACGCCTCACAAAACAGCCTCCTTCAAATAGCATCCTTACTTAATATTTTGTTTATTATAACACTTGCTTGAGGTTTTCCCCAAGGCTCCACGCATGGATCATATACTTTCTCCCTTCCTCCAGCACTACAAGAATCAACGGACAAAAGCACAACCATAAAAGATACGTTGCTCCCAACGGTTGCGTTGCAAAAATAGCCGCTACAACAGGCAGATATATCAATAGGCCTGCAATCAAAATTTCTGTGCCGATACCCGCCACAATCAAATAGTTGCTGTGTAGTGATAACCGCCAAAACGGCAAATGTTCCGAACGACAAACAAATACATTGCCGATCTGACACGCAACAATTGCGGCCATTGTCATAGTAGTCGCCTGTCGATAAACTTCTTGCAGTGAAGCATTTGCCAAACCGGAAAATACTTGGGGGGTAATCTGCCGGATGTCTTCCAGAGAATAGCCCTGATCGAACCAGACGAGAAAGAATACCCCCATGGACAAAGCAGCTTCAATCACTCCGAGAAAACCGTAGGAACGAAACAAGAGAGACTTGTCCAATAAGTTTTTGGTATATTTTTCAGGTTTATGAAGTAAAATTCCCTTTTCCGGCGGTTCAGCCCCCAATGCGAGAGCCGGCACCATATCCGTGCCGATGTCAATGGCCAATATCTGCAATATGGTTAACGCCGGCGGAATTTTCATGAAAACCATGGCCAGAAAAGGAATCAGTTCCGGAATATTCGATGACAAAATATACGTCATAAACTTGCGTATATTATCGTAAGTGGCTCGGCCTTGTTCAATCGCCTTTACAATTGTGGCGAAATTATCATCCAGTAATACAATATCGGCAACTTCACGGGCTACATCGGTTCCTCCCCGGCCCATGGCAATGCCTATGTCAGCGGCTTTTAAAGCCGGAGCATCATTTACCCCGTCGCCAGTGACTGCAACAATATGCCCGCAGGATTTATACGCCTCCACAATTTTCAGCTTGTGTTCAGGAGTGGCCCGGGAAAAAATAATGGGTTTTGTTTGTTGCAACAATTTTTCCAGTGTTTCCGTATCCATATTGTCAAGCTCCGCGCCTGTCAAAATGGTTACTTCTCCGGTAATCAAGCCGATTTGCCTGCCGATCGCTTCAGCGGTCAACCCGTAGTCGCCGGTAATCATGCTCACACCGATACCCGCCTGTCGACATAACGAGATCGCAGCGGCAACTTCAGGTCGAGGCGGGTCAATCATTGCAGCCAGCCCAACAAAAATCAATTCATGCTCATCCGGCTGTGAAGTCAGATGATCTTCACCATAGGCCAGGGCCAGCACTCGATATCCTTCACGCGACAACCGATCATTTGCTTCCATGATCTTTTGCTGTTCGCTGCTTGAGATTTCAACGACACCATTTTTTCGGCTCAGATATCGACAGCACTGCAGGGTTTCCAGCGGCGCTCCCTTTACAAACGCAACCGTTGCGCCATGCTGAAACAGTGTGCTATGACGGTTGACGGCCACTGAGCTCATCATTCTCCGTGTAGAGTTGAACTGTTTGGTGCTGATCATAGAGAAATCCGCCCGAGTATCTACAACATCCTGGCCGTTCTTGGCGGCGGCAACCAAAAGGGCTCCTTCCGTCGGGTCGCCAACAATGCGCCAAAAGCGGTCGCACGAGTCATCTGTTTCAAGGTCGGCTTCGGAACAAATACTCCCAATCGTTAAAAACAGTTTGATCCGTTTCTGCACATCATCGTCTTGGATCGCCAAGGTTCCCTGCTTTTCATATCCGGTTCCGGAAACCTCCACCTCAACTTCAGGCAACCAGATTCGCTTGACGGTTACCTCATTCATGGTAAGCGTTCCCGTTTTATCTGTACAGATAACGCTGGTGGCGCATAAATTTTCCACCGCCGACAACTTGCGAACCAATGCGTTTTGTTGCGCCATTCTCTGAACTCCCACCGCCAAAGACAAACTTACGGTGGGAAGCAATCCCTCCGGGACATTGGCCACAATGATCCCAATGCAAAAAATAAAACTTGTACGCAAATCAATACCCAAAACCATAACCGCAAGCGCAAACACAAGAGCGCCCATAAATAAAGCCAATAGCGTAACAAGCCTTACAATACGCTGCACTTGCAGTTCCAACGAGCTTTTTTCCCGAACCACGCCAGCGGCAACTTGAGTAATCCTGCCCAACTCTGTATGTTTTCCCGTCGCATAGACTACTGCGACGCCCCGCCCGGCAGTGATGGTCGTGCCCGCAAACAGCAGATTCGCCGTTCTTCCCGCGTCCTGACCGGGATTCGCAATCGCAGCAGCATCACAAGCAACCGGTAGTGATTCGCCAGTCAGCAAAGATACATCCGTCATCAGCTCTTCCGCTTCAACCAATCTGGCATCCGCTGAAACATGGTCACCCGCTTCAACCACAAGAACATCGCCCATGACGATATTTTCCGACAACACTCGGTTAATCTTTCCGTTCCGGTATACTTTTGCCTGTTGCGGCAGCATGGCCGATAATGCAATTAATGCCTTATCCGCGCGATATTCTTGCCAAAAGCTGAACAATGCGTTTACAAAAATTACAAACCAAGTTGCCCAGCCAAGTTCCGGCATCTGGGCAAAAAAAGCCAAAGCACCGGCGACCCAGAGCAGAATGGCCATAAGATGGGTAAATTGTTGAAACAAATTCTGCCATAGAGAAAGCGCAGCTACTTTGGGCAATCGATTTTTCCCGTTTAACAATAACCGTTTTTCGGCTTCTTGGGCAGTAAGACCAGTGCCGCTTGTATACAGCAAAGAATAGACCGCATCAGTCTCGAGATAAGAAATCCGGGAAGTATCATTTTGATTCTCCATTAACAGCTTCCTCCTTTTGCAGAAAGGTGAAATGGAAAAGTTCAAACGCTTTGTATTGAAAAATGACCATTTTGCCAAGCATTCCGGCACTTAACCACAGGAAGTATCCACCGGATTTACCAAAGCAAAATGGTCATTTTACAGGTACAAACTTTCTCTGCGCCCATCTTTCTTATTTCCCATAACAAAGATAACAACTACCCCCCGCTTCTTTTGCCCGATACATCGCTTGATCGGCATTTTTTACCAATGATGCGACGTCTTCCGCATCTGCGGGGAAGAAGCTGATGCCAATACTAACACCGACCCTCACCTTATTCGTTCCAATCACAATAGGATCACGGCAACTGTTGATCAAACGGGTTGCAATGAATTTGGCCGAGATACCGTCGCCGATTCCCGGTAATAATGCCATAAACTCATCCCCTGCCAGCCGCGCGAAAAAATCCTTTTTCCGCAGAGCATGACGAAACCGATTGGCCATCGCCTGCAATATGATGTCTCCAAAAGCATGCCCATATTGATCATTCACTCTCTTTAATCCATCAATGTCAAGAAACAGCACTGCAAATGCTTTGCAAAGCTGCCTGTTTTTCTCTACCGTGCGCTCCAGAACATCTTCAAGCAGCCGACGATTAGGCAAATTGGTCAATGGATCACAAAAAGCATAGCGTCGGATGGTTTCTTCCCGGGAGCGGCGTTCGCTGATATCCCGACTGGTCCCGTTATACCCCACTAATTGGTTGTTGGCGTCAAATATTGGATTTACCGTTACTTCCACCCAAAGTCGATGCCCATCCTTATGGATCGCTTCCACCGTATAAGTGGAGCTACCCCAATTCTGCCTTCTTTCTTGTAACAGTTGACGCTTTGCGTATCCTTCTTTTACGGCATCGCTTGATTCCCTGGAAATCAGGCTGAAAAGACTTCGCCCCACCACTTCTTCGCTTTGCAACCCAAAAATTGCTTTTGCCGCCGGCGATACATAAACAAACCGAAACTGATTATCCAGCATCCAGCTCGCATCCATTGAATTTTCCGCAAGCAAGCGAAACATCTCTTCACTTTGTTGCAGTTTTTCCTTGTCCCGTTGCAAATCTGCAATCGTTTTTTTCAGGGTTTCTATTTCCGAGTTGTCCAATTTCTTGTTTTCCACTACCCAGTATCTTCTCCTATCCTGCGGCGTCTCTAACTCTCTCGCTTCTATAACCCAAAAATTCTCTTTTACGCCAAAGATTCCTGCTTATTCAGTAACGTCTGTTCCTATTTTTTACGGCATCTTCGCAGTTCCTTATTATGAAAACGCCTATACATTGCCGATATGGATGTGTTTCAATCCAGCATTGTTGCCGATTTCTTCAGCCATTTTCAAGGTTTCAATAGGAGTAATGGGGGTGGTTAACATTTTCCACGCAGGAAAAAAACGGCTTATGTGCCAAGGAACGTCCGGGCTCAGCTCCATAGCAATAAACCGGGCGATCTTTTCGACTTGTTCGGGCTTATCATTAACTCCCGGCACAAGAAGAGTGGTAATTTCTTGATGAACTCCCATTTGGTAGAGATACTTTAAGTTTTCCATAATGGGTTCCGCTGTTCCGCCGCAATATTTTTCATAAACACCATCATTCGGCCCTTTAAAATCCACGTTGGCCGCATCCAGATAAGGCAACAATACATCAATCGTCTCCCTGGACATGAACCCGTTAGTCACCCAGATATTTTTCAATCCTTTTTTCTCAGCCAACCTCATGGTCTCGAATGCGTACTCTACAAAAACAGTCGGCTCGGAATATGTGTACGCAATGGAGGGACAGCCAAAATCAAGAGCTCGCTTTACATGTTCTTCCGGGGAAATTTCTTCCCCTTCAATAAAATTGTTTGGTTTTGGACTTTGAGAGATTTCCCAGTTCTGGCACCATGTGCAACGAAAGTTGCAGCCCACGGCAGCATAAGAATAAACCTTCGTTCCCGGCATAAAATGATACAACGGTTTTTTTTCAATGGGATCTACATGAGCTGCGATGGTTTTTCCATAATTCAAAGTATATAGTTTCCCCCGGCAATTTTCCCGGACACCGCAAATTCCCCTTTGATCCTGGGCAATCATGCATCTGTGGTTACACGCCACACACTGAACTTTGCCGTTGTCCATCGTTTTGTACAAAATTGCCTCTTTCATTTTTCTCCTTCCCTTCTCATTTTTACATTCCTTCGCAACAATCTCGGAGTGTTATCGCAAAGGCCCCGGCCAGCAGCAGTTGATCCACAGCTTTGTTACTGTCTCCCGGGTGTAGATCGATCCCTTGCATTGCGTCCAGCAGCAAAACAGCCTCAAACCCTAAGTTTATTGCCCCCAATACCGTATTTTTTACACAATAATTCGTTGCGAGACCTCCGACAAAAACTCGTCGAATCCCTCTTTCCTGCAAAATCGAAAACAATAGTGTGTCTTGAAAGGCTGAATAGGCATCAAACTCGCATTTTATGCCTTTGGAAATAATATATTTATTTTCGGCAGGCAGCAATAAATCTGGGGAAAACATGGATCCCGGAGTATCCATCACACAATGCGGCGGCCATAACCCGCCATTTTCCCTGAACGAAAGGTGATTATGAGGATGCCAGTCACGGGTATAGAAAATGGGCAGTCCAGCCTGAGAAAAAGTTTTGATGTAGTCGTTAAGCGGAAGAATGACTTTATCGCCATTTACAACTGCCAACGCGCCACCCGGCAAAAAGTCGGCTTGAACATCACCAACAATCAACGCATCCCTTGCATTCAAACGAATTTTCATCTTTACTCCTCCAACCGTGTACTTATTGAATTGTTTCGTTCTTTTACCGTCACGTGGAATTAATAAAACAAGTCCCCACGCCGAATGCATCGATGGGGACTCTGTCGTTTAGCCATAATATTAGAATGAGCCATCGTACCAAAAACAGCATGCCCGTCTTATGGTGCTCCAGAAAACTTTGCGCCATTGTTGATTCATATAAATCCGTAAATAATGCAGTACTCATTTTGGCCAACCACCACCCCAATCATTTTTCAATTGTTTCGTGGTTCGCGGCGCAACTTGCATTTATTCGTTCACGGTTTCTTATTGTCACCTCTTCTTTTCCATATTGTCGAGCAAAATCCTTTATTCTTCCCGTAACTTATTTGTTTTGATTGTGTCCAGCCTCCTACCACATTCCGCTAACTTTTTGAACGGCCAACGATGCCCCGGCGACAGCACCCCAACAGCACACGCCCAAAACAATAGGCTTAACTCCATTGGCGATTAGTTTTTTCAAGTTTGTATTCAATCCAATGGCCGCCATAGCCATCACGATCATAAACTTGCCCATTGCAACAAGAACGTCCGATAATGCCGGAATGCCAAAAAAAGTGTTGATAACGGCGGTTGCAACGAAACCTGCAACAAACCAGGGAAAAACCTTAACAACGCTGAATTGGATGCTGTCCGGCGTCTGTTCACGGCTTTTTTTCGCGTTGCGCGCGGTGTAAATTGCAAGAATCAGTGTAATTGGAACAATCATCAACGTTCGGGTCAATTTGACAATCGTTGCAAATCCCAATGCATTGTTGTTTCCTGCAGCATTGCTCCAGGCCGCCCCTGCCGCCACAACGGACGAGGTATCATTGATCGCAGTTCCCGCCCACATCCCAAAACCCTGGTCACTCAAGCCCAAAAATGCTCCTACTGTTGGAAAAACAAACACGGCAACAATGTTAAAAAGAAAAATAGTCGATATTGCATGAGCCACATCTTCATCCTTTGCGCTGATCACAGGAGCCGTCGCCGCAATGGCCGATCCCCCGCAGATAGATGTGCCGATGCCGATTAACGCCGTCACCTTTCCGTCAAGCCTTAAGGCGCGGCCAATGATATAGGCAGTCAGAAATGAAGCAGATAATGTAAATACGATCACGTATAAGGATTGCCCGCCAACCTTTACCACATGAAACAAATTCATCCCAAAACCCAGAAGAATAATCGAATATTGCAGAAGCTTTTTGGATGTGTACTTAACGCCGTCTTCCATTTGAAAGATAAATGCTGACGATTTTGCACCGCCAAAACTTCTCGTTTCCGCCAATAACCCAGGAAAGAGTACTGTCACTATCATGCCCATTAAAATAGCAAAAACAGGACTTCCGACAATAGGGATTTTATTCCCCAAAACCCAGGCGGGAATTGAAATTGCCAGACACAACGCTATGCCCGGTGTAATTTTTTTAAGTTGTACCATTCTTCTTCGTCCTCTCAACTATTAATCATATGCTTATATTTTATGCATCAACGCTTATTTTGTGAAATACTATATTATAATAGATATCATAGGTTTAAACCTATATAAGGAGATTTGGGCATGACATTACGGCATTTAAAAATATTTATCAAGGTAGCGGATTCAGGCAGTATGACCGCTGCCGCGAAAGCGTTGTTCATTGCTCAGCCTACAGTGAGCCAAGCGGTCTCCGAGTTGGAAGATTATTATGGCATAAAGCTCTTTGAGCGTCTTTCAAAGCGACTGTACCTTACCGAAAAAGGCACTCACCTTTTAAGCTATGCACGACATCTTACCGCCTTGGAAGATGAAATGGAAAAAGCGATGAAGAATCCGGATAAGAGCGGAGTGATCAATGTCGGTGCAAGTCTAACAATTGGAACTTATTTGCTTCCCAAACTCGTGAAGTCTTTTACCGATCAATATCCACTGCTGCAAATAAAAGCAACCGTCAAGAATACACAAGACATCGAACGACTCATTATGCAAAATTCCATAGATTTTGCCCTGGTTGAAGGCGTTGTCCATACTCCGGATATTTCCGCCACACCTTTTATGGATGACAAGCTGCTGCTTGTCTGCAGCAAAAATCACCCCCTGCACAAAGTCAAAAAAATCTTGCCCGCCGATCTGAACAACCTGCAGTTTATTGTCCGTGAACCGGGCAGCGGCACAAGAGAACTATTTGAAAATATGATGGCAACACACGAAATCAAATGGCAATTAGCCTGGGAATGTAATGGCTCCGATGTCTTAAAAAGTGCGGCGATCAACGGGCTCGGGATTGCTGTCATATCACAGAGGTTGGTCGAAAAGGAAGTCAAATCAGGGGCGCTTTTCGGCCTAAAAATCGACGGCATTGATTTGAGAAGAAAATTTAGCGTTATCTACCACAAGAACAAATATCTCACCCGTACAATGAACGCCTTTATCGCTTTGTGTCATGATTTTTCGTTTTCAGAAAAAGATCAGTAGAACAAAAAATTCGCCCGAACAGAATTCAGGCGAATCAAAACCCTATTTATTCTATTACCTTGTGGTTGCTACGAAGGATATAATTTCACCACTTCATAAACTTTGTCGAAATCTGTACCGACTTCCTGTCTGATCATAATATCCCTATCAAAGGCCCCGCTTTTTTCCGCTTTTTCCTTTTAGAAACTTTCGCGCATTTTTCAGCCCGCCCACTTCCGCGAACATTATAGTAAACTTTTCAGTTTCAATCTGCTTGGAATTTAAGCCCTCATACTTTGCTTCTTTTTTAAGCTTTAGATAGTTGGCAAACCTATCCCGAGACAGCAAGCCCTCACTTATTGCCTTTTGCACTGCGCAATTCGGTTCGCAAGTATGAGTGCAATCATGAAATTTGCACTGGGCGGAAAGTTCATCAATGTCAGCAAAGGCTTTGGATAGGTCCACACTTTCTATTCCAAGTTCCCTCATTCCCGGAGTGTCAATGACAACACCCCCGCTTGAAAGAATAAAAAGTTCTCGTCGAGTCGTCGTATGCCTCCCTTTATCATCATTTCTCAGACCTTGGGTTTCAATGACGTTTTCGCCAATCAGCCGATTAATCAAGGTTGATTTCCCGACACCCGAAGACCCAATGAACGCAATAGTTTTGCCCCGGCCAAGATACTTTTGGACAGAAGTGAATCCGTCCTCACTCATACCGGAAGTTACCAGCACATCCACCCCGCAGGCAACAGGTGCGAGTTCCGCTAGCTTTTGGGAAAGATCATCGCATATATCGGCTTTGGTAAGTACGATAACTGGAACAGCCCTGCTATCCCAAGCAACTCCAAGATAGCGTTCCAGTCTACGCAAATTAAAATCATTA
>CAZSRN010000063.1:0-9532 GCA_964609115.1 uncultured Veillonellaceae bacterium
GTCATCTACTTCCACCCGCGCTCCAGCCTTCATATCGTCCAAACTGCGCCCGCTCAGGTGTCCGTAAGTTTCAAAATTCTGTACGCTAAAATAAACATCGCCATCTACAACATAAGCATGTCCCTTGTCGACCAGCGTTCTGACCATATCAACAATTTCCTGCATATGTTCTGACACGCGCGGGTATAAATCCACCCGCCGTACATTCAAACTATCCATAACTTCAAAGTAGGCACGGATGTAACGATCAGACAATTCATTCCACGCAACGCCTTCTTTTGCGGCAGCATCAATAATTTTGTCGTCAACATCCGTGAAATTCTGGATATGGGTTACACTCATCCCTTGTCTCTCGAAATAGCGATGAATCACATCCCAAATAATAAACGGTCGAGCATTTCCAATATGGGGATGATTATAAGGGGTAACGCCACATACATAGATTTTCACCTTGCCCGGTTCTGCTGGAATAAAAAGCTCTTTTTCTCTCGATAGAGTATTGAATACCTTCAAATTCATAGCCTATCCTCCTGCTTAAAAACTCAGAAGCAGCAACAAGTCATTTCACCAACGCCATTGAGTGGCGGATGCGCCCTACCGTGCGTTCAATTCCCAACAACGGAATCAAGGAAACCAACTCAGGTCCATGCATTTTCCCTGTTAAAGCTACCCGAACCGGCATAAAGACTTTTTTTCCGCCCAGTTTCAGTTCTTTTCCAATGGCTTTTAACATTGCATGCACCTGTTCGCCTGTAATAAATTCCATCGTAGTCAGCTTCGATAAAAATTCATCCATTACCTTGACTACGTCCGGATCCTGTAAAATCGCCGCAGTCTCTTCATTTTCCATGGTAATATCATCGTTAAAAAACACTGCCGCATGCTCGGGGATTTGCGCAGCAAAACTCACATAATCCCGCACGGCCCCTACCACTTGCCGGACCCATTCCAAACGTTCCGCCGACAAGTTCTCCGTAATCATCCCCGCAGCCCTCAAGTGAGGCAACGCCATTTCAGTCAGTGTCGCCAAATCCAACTTTTTCAGATAATGCGAGTTGATCCAATTCAATTTATCAATGTCAAATACCGCAGGGTTCTTCGCTACATGATCCAACGAAAAAAGTTCTATCAACTCGGCGCTGGAAAAAATCTCACGCTCGCCCGGTGGCGCCCAGCCCAGTAATGCTAAAAAGTTCACCATCGCTTCCGGAAGATATCCAAGCGCCTGATACTGTTCAACGGAAGTTGCGCCATGCCGCTTACTCATTTTGCTGCGATCTTTGCCAAGAATCAAGGAAATATGCCCAAACTGAGGCAGGGGAAGATTCAAGGCTTGATAAATCAAAATTTGGCGGGGTGTATTCGATAAATGTTCTTCAGCTCGAATAACGTGGGTTATCTCCATCAGCGCGTCATCCAATACCACCGCGTAATTATACACCGGCAGCCCATCGGACTTGACGATAACAAAATCGCCAATTCCATTTGAGTCAAAGCTGACAGTCTCACGCACGGAATCATGAAACGTTATGTTTTGATTTTCTGGAACTTGAAAACGAACGGTTGGTTTACGTCCCTCAGCAATCAGCTTTTGTTCATCTTCAGCACTGAGATGACGACATTTTCCCGTATATTGGGGAGTCTGTCCCTTTGCCATCTGTTCCTGCCTTTCGGCTTCCAGTTCTTCATCGGAACAATAGCAATGATATGCCTGTCCATTTGCCAGTAATTGTTCCGTGTATTTTGCATAGATCGGCAATCGTTCCGTTTGTCTGTACGGACCATGCTCACCACCCACATCAATTCCTTCATCCCAGTCGATTCCCAACCAACGAAGTGCCGCCTTAATATTTTCTTCTGATTCGCGGCTGGAACGTTCCAGGTCAGTATCTTCTATCCGCAAAATAAGCTGACCGCCATAACGACGAGCTAATAGCCAATTAAACAGAGCCGAGCGGGCTCCCCCGATATGGAAAGGCCCGGTAGGACTCGGAGCAAACCGGACGCGCACTTTATCCAAAGACATTCACATCACCTAATCCTTTCTGTGGTTATCTTTCTTTTATCCTATCATGACAACAGCCTGAGCGGCTATGCCTTCTTTACGACCAACAAAGCCCAATTTTTCTGTTGTGGTTGCCTTCACATTAACATAAACTACTTCAATGTCCAATGCTTCAGCTATCTGAGCGTTCATACTGCTGATAAAGGGATGAAGTTTGGGTTCCTGAGCTTCAACAATTGCATCAACATTATGAATGCCAAACCCCGCCTCTGCAAGTTTATCCCGCACTTCCCGCAGCAAAACCAGACTGGAAATTCCTTTATAGCGAGGATCGGTATCCGGAAAGTGCTGTCCGATATCACCAAGCCCGGCCGCCCCCAACAACGCATCCGAAATCGCATGCAACAAAACATCCGCGTCTGAATGCCCATCCAATCCCAATGTATAGGGAACGGAGACCCCTCCCAACATCAACGGTCGCCCCGCAATAAAGCGATGCACATCATATCCGATACCGACTCTCTGCCTGTTTGGCAACCTATCCCCGGCAGCAACCGCCTCCGCCATCACTACATCCTCCGGCGTAGTTACTTTAAAATTATAATACGATCCTTTTACCAAGTGCACACTGCCACCCATCCGCTCAACCAATGCCGCATCATCGGTAGCCAAAATTCCAGCCTGTGCCGCCTGTTCATGCGCAGTCACCAGAAGCTCGCGGCGAAAAGTCTGCGGCGTCTGTATTTGCCACAATGCACTACGGTCCAGTGTTTTCTGCACAATCGCCTCTGCATCCGCCACCTTGATGGTGTCTTTTACCGGAACAGCAACAACTGCGGCGCCATACTTCATCGCAATCTCAGTTGATCGGCGAATTGCCTCCAGCTCCGCAAAGGGTCGAGCTCCATCATGTACGACCACAATATCGATCGCCTCATCTACTAATAAAAGCGCATTGCGGACGGAATGCTGCCGTTCTGTTCCGCCACGCACAACTTGGCAAGGAATCTCTTGAAGGGTATCGTTTAGCAGCTTGCGCACACTCTCTTCATTAGAAGAAGACACTGTAACCAGCATCTGCTTGACTTCCGGCAATAATCCGAAACGATGAATTGAATGCCACAATAAGGGATGGCCGCCAATCGGCACAAACTGCTTGTCGACTCCAGTTCCCATACGGGTCGAACTTCCCGCCGCCGCAATAATGACTGCCACCGTCGGAGATGATGTTGACATATGCTGAAGTACGCTCCAATTCAATCCTAATTTCTTTGGGTATCCTTCAGGGAAAATTCGCCGTTCTTGACAGCTTGCGCACGACCTGTCGAAAAACGGCGACATCCATTCGCTATAATTCTGAAAATCTATGCGTTCTTCGCTTTAGCCCAAGAGTCACGCAAGGATACAATCCGGTTGAATACTACAGCACCCGAACGAGAATCCGGATCCACGCAAAAGTAGCCCTGTCGCAAGAACTGATAATGTCGACCTGCCGGTGCGTTCTCCAAGCTGGGTTCCATCATTGCTGATCGTAACACTACCAACGAGTTGGGGTTTAAAACGTCCTTGCCGTCTTCATTATTAATGTCACCGGCAGAATCATCCGCAAACAGGTGATCATATAGGCGGACTTCTGCAGGTTGGGCGTGTTTCGCCGAGACCCAATGCAAGGTTCCTTTTACTTTTCGTCCGCTGGTAGCTCCACCGCTCTTTGACTCCGGATCATAAGTACATCGTATTTCAACAATCTCTCCGCTTTGCGAGTCTTTAACCACTTGCTCGCATTTTATAATATAGGCATATTTTAAGCGGACTTCACGACCAGGCGCCAATCGGAAAAACTTCCCTGGCGGTTGCTCCATGAAGTCTTCCTGTTCAATAAACAGAACTCGAGAAAACGGCACCATCCGTGAACCCATTTCAGGATTTTCCGGATTATTTTCCGCCATCAACTCTTCCACTGTATCTTCAGGAAAGTTTTCGATAACCACTTTGAGCGGATGAAGTACAACCATAGCCCGATCCGCACGAACATTCAGGTCTTCCCGGATACAGTGTTCCAACATTTCCAAGTCAACCATACTGTTGCTCTTTGCAACACCAATCCGTTCGCAAAAATCGCGAATTGCCCCAGGCGTGTAACCACGCCGACGCAAGCCCGAAATTGTCGGCATTCTGGGGTCATCCCATCCACTGACAAGTTTTTGTTCCACCAGTTCTCGCAACTTTCGTTTGCTCATTACCGTATGCGTCAAATTTAGTCGGGCAAACTCAATCTGCTGTGGCCGATCAACATTCAATGTTTCGACACACCAATCATACAAGGGTCGATGATCTTCAAACTCCAAAGTACAAATGGAATGAGTAATATGTTCGATCGCGTCGGATATTGGATGGGCGTAGTCATACATCGGATAAATACACCATGTATCTCCGGTCCGATGATGGTTCGCCCTCAAAATCCGGTACAAAACGGGGTCCCGCATTGTAATATTCGGAGACGCCATATCGATTTTCGCGCGCAATGTCCGAGACCCGTCAGGAAACTCCCCCGACTTCATTCTGCGAAACAAATCAAGGTTTTCTTCAATTGTTCGGTCACGATAAGGGCTGTTACGCCCGGGTTCTGTGAGTGTTCCTCGATATTCCCTCATTTCCTGCGCACTCAGATCACAGACATACGCTTTTCCCATCAAGATCAATTTCTCTGCGTATTCATATAATTGAGGAAAATAATCAGACGCATAAAACATCCGGTTGTCCCAGTCAAAACCGAGCCATTTGACATCTTCCTGAATGGAATCCACATATTCGACGTCTTCTTTACTGGGATTTGTATCATCAAAGCGCAGGTTGCAAAGTCCATTGTTTTCAGCTGCAATCCCAAAATTTAGACAAATTGATTTTGCATGTCCGATATGCAGATATCCATTAGGCTCAGGAGGAAAGCGCGTATGAACCCTGTTTCCATGCTTGCCCGTTTTGGCGTCCTCATTAATAATGTTCTGAATAAAATTAGAGGGTAGTGTTACTGTTGATGAGTCCATGAAACCGCTCCTCCACCTGATTATTTGAGTTTTGCAAAGATCATTCGTCCAGCTGCAGTCTGCAGAACGGAAGTCACTAAAACATCAACTGTATCACCCAGATGCTTTCTCCCATTGTCAACAACAATCATGGTCCCGTCATCCAAGTAGGCCACACCTTGACCGGATTCTTTTCCATCCTTGACGACATGAACCACCATTTCTTCGCCGGGCAGCACCACCGGTTTTACCGCATTAGCCAGTTCGTTGATGTTCATAACCGTCACACCCTGAAGTTCTGCTACCTTGTTGAGATTGTAATCATTGGTAAGAATTTTCCCATTGATCAACTGTCCCAACCGAACCAGTTTTGCATCAACTTCGGCAACATCTTCGAAATTACGATTGTCAATCTGGACAAGCACGCCCATTTCCTTTTGGATTCGGTTTAAAATATCCAGACCCCGCCGACCCCGATTCCGCTTTAGCAGATCCGAAGAATCGGCAATATGTTGTAATTCTTCCAAAACAAAACCGGGGATTAACAGCGTTCCTTCGATAAAACCGCTTTGGCAAATATCCGCAATCCGTCCGTCGATAATCACGCTGGTATCCAAAATTTTGTACTGTCCCGATTGTGTCGCAACTTTCTCCTTATGGCGTTCCTTTCCTCCTAGAAATGCAGGAAAGGAAAGTGCTGCCAATTCTTCTCGTTTGTGTATCGCCACATTAATCCCAGTATAACCAAAAACTACACTAAGCAGAATCGGCATATATCGTCCCACCAACGGCACCGGAACAAGCGCCGCACCTAATAAATTAGCAATAATAAGACCGATGCCCAGACCCAGCAACCCAGCCAATACATCATTAAGCGGCATTTTTAAAAGCTTGGTTTCCATCCAGACAGAATACCGTGAAATAAATCCCGTCACCCACGGAGCCAGCAAATACCCTATCAACGCGCCTGCCAATCCGCCGATGAGAAAGAAAATAACTGTTCCGACTGTAACGCCAAAAACTCCGATCTGCGCAAACTCCGGCAAAATCCCCTGCGGCAACAGCAGCAAAACTCTATCTGCAGTCAGTAAACCCGCAATAGCAGCCAGTACAACCATAAGAATTCGCATTGTTTTTTCAATCATATGCTCACCTCCCTTCATCACTACTTGATTTATTTATTATATAAGAGCCGTGCCTTTCATACAAGATTTTCCTGCTTTCCCGCATCAAAAACGTTTCATTTTTTGAGGACAAAAAAAAAAGGGCGTTACCCGCCCACTTGAAATTCGGCAAAAATCGAATCCAATCGCTCTGAAATCGTCATTGCATCCTTCTTGCACACCAGCACCAATTCGCTGACCAGGATTTGTCGCGCCGTATCCAGCAACCGCCGCTCTCCCGTTGAAAGTTTTTTCGCACGGTCCTGAATCGTAAGGTTCCGTACTACTTCTGCAACTTCATGAATATTACCACTTTTTATCTTCGCCAGATTAATGTTGAAACGTCGGTTCCAGTTTACACAGGCTTGTGTCGGCGCGCTACGCAATGTACAAAGCACCTCGTCAACCTCTGTTTCACAGATCACTTCCCGTAATCCCACATGCTCAACATTATCTAGCGGAATCATTACCCGCATGCCTCCGCAGGGCATCGTCAGAATAAAATATTCCCGACGTTCCCCCATAACCTCATGCTCTTCTACTGCTTCAATCACGCCTGCACCATGCATAGGGTAAACTACTTTGTCGCCAACGGCAAGCATACTCCACCTCCGAACAGAAAAAGAACTTAAAAATTAAATAGTCCCTACCTGATAATGATTTATTGTACCACGTCGCCATTTTTTTGTCAAAATCGGTATTGTAACACGTATTTTGGCATTCTGTCAACAAGGGGTTTCTAGAACTCATTATTTTCTTCGCCTGTTCTGCTTGACAAGGTTTCAATCCCATTAATATAATTAATTCAGAGTGAGGTGCGATTATAATTGCAAGAAAAATCATGCGTTGATTTTCAAATGGCCGTCGATGATTACCTGATTCGACACAGGAGTATCCTGGATGTCCTAACCAAACACCAAGAGGCCTGTGCACGGGTTAACCGCGCCTTGGCCAAAGCCGTGACCGAATGCGGCTGCATTTCGATTGTGGCTGAACGTCAAAAAGTTCCTGCAGATGCAGAATTCAACAACTTAAAGTCTTTTATGTCTTCCCATCTTTCCGGTGAGCTTTGCGAAAATTGCCGAGACGTCCTGATTAACGAAATGGGGCACTCGCTCTTTTACCTTACAGCTCTGTGCAATTTGACCGGTCTTGACTTGCAAACGGTTTTGCAACATGAAACCAAAAATGTTCGCACATTAGGAATATTTAATTTATCGTAGTGTTTTTCGTTTTACAACTTACAACAACCTAAAAGGAAAGCTGTCCTCGGACAGCTTTCCTTTTAGGTTTCATGAAAAATTTTTAGCCTTCTTTCTCAAATAGAGTTTGTTCACGTAGTCTTTTAATCCCTGCTTTGATTGCCCTAGCCCTCGCTCCACCGACTCCCTCGACTTCATCGAGTTCTGCCGGCGTTGCATTATAAATTCGGTTTACCGTCTTAAAATGAGCCACAATATTTTCCACAACCAGATTGGGAAGGCGTGGAATCTGGCGCAAAATTCTATATCCCCGCGGAATCGCAGGAACCTCCAGTGTGCTCGGTGTAATCCCATACCCGAGTAAACGTCCTACTCCATATCGTTCCAGACTTTCTTCCGGCAGCGTACGCAACTGTTCATGCACTGCCTCATGGGTCTTGCTGTCGGAATCAACACAATAATCCTGGATCAAATCCCATACCCCCATGCTGCTCGGCATGATTTCCTCCATCTGCATGCCAACCAATCGCCCTTCGCTACCCAGTTCGATGACATTCTGTTCAATTTCGCGGGCAATGCGGCTAACCCGCTCCCCCTTAATCACTACATCCACTATATCGCTCAAAGTAACCAATTCATCCAATTCCAAAACATTTAAATTCAACAGGCTTTTCGTCAATGCCTGTTTGTATCTTTCAAGAGTATGTAACGCCTGGTTGGCTCGGGCAAGAATAAAAGCAATATCTTTCAAAGTATATCGCAAGTTGCCCAAGTACATGGTAATAATATTGCGCCGGTGAGAAATTGCCACAACCAATGCCCCGGTTTGTTTGGCCGCACGTTCCGCAGTGCGATGCCGCGTTCCCGTTTCCGAGGTGGGAATGCTGGAGTCGGGGACCAATTGTGCATTCGCATACAATATCCTTTTCCCATCGCTGGATAAAATTAGCGCGCCATCCATTTTGGCAAGTTCATAAAAATTGGAGGGACTATACTCGGCATTCAGTGCAAAACCGCAGTCAACTATCCGCAACGAATCGGGAGAATCATCCAGCAATGCCAGTGCTCCCATTTTAGCGCGAAGAATGTTCTCCAGCCCTTCTCGCAACGCAGTCCCTGGAGCCAATTTCTTTAACATCTTCACAAAGCGGTCGTCCCAAAGTTTTGCTTCCTGCGTCTTCAGCGTCACTGCAACCCCACCTCCATCGCTTGCGAAAGATTTTTTACGCCAATCAATCCAATGTTGGACGGTTGTTTTTTTAACTCAACCAAATTCCCCCACGGTACGATTATTTTTTTGAATCCCAAGCTTTCCGCTTCCCTGACTCTCTGAAGAACTCTGGGAACCATTCGAATTTCACCGGTAAGCCCGACTTCGCCAATAGCAACCATTGAAGAATCTATAGCCCTGTCTTTGAAGCTGGAGGCAATGGCCAGTCCGACAGCCAGATCGGCTGCAGGTTCATTCAGGCGGAATCCTCCCACAGCATTCACATAAACATCTTGATTTCCCAACATCATCCCCTGACGTTTTTCCAAAACAGCCAACAACAACGCCAACCGGTTTGAATCGAATCCGGCAGTAGTCCGGCGAGGAAGCCCAAAACAGGTCGTAGAAACCAAGGCCTGAATTTCAATCAGCAATGGTCTAATTCCTTCAATGCAGGCCGTAATTGCAGACCCGGAAGCCCGTTCACTTCGTTCCGCCAATAAAAATTGTGAAGGATTTTTAACTTCAACAAGTCCTTGTCGTTCCATGGAAAAAATGCCGCTTTCCGATATGGACCCAAAACGGTTCTTGATGGATCGAAGCACACGGAAGGCATAGTTTCGTTCTCCTTCGAAATACAGGACTGTATCCACCATATGTTCCAACAGCCTGGGACCGGCAATGCTGCCATCCTTTGTTACATGCCCTACAATGAGCACAGGAATGTTGCTTTCTTTTGCAAAACGCAACAGCCGACCTGTTGATTCACGGACTTGGCTGACACTGCCGATCGCCCCCGGCACTCCCACGCGCAGAACCACCTTCCAGTCCACATTTCCGAAACGCCAGTGTGAGAGACCGGAGACGAGAGTGGTGCCGATCTCGGCGAGATGGACAGAGGCGCTCGCCGCCGCCGGGTTTGTGCC
>CAZSRN010000064.1:0-2863 GCA_964609115.1 uncultured Veillonellaceae bacterium
GAAGAATGGATCGCAATCCGTTCGCAAACGTCATGCCCGCCCGATTGTTCACCTGAACCTGATTAATGCCGTCCAGACGATACTCTACCGGGTCCTCGATCGTTATAACATTCTTGGTAATGGTGTTCAGTTCCGTCAGTGTTGAATACAACGTGGTGGTTTTCCCCGAACCGGTAGGCCCCGTAATCAAGATCATGCCGAAAGAATGCCGGTACATGTTGCGATATTTTTCCAGATTATCCGCTGTAAAGCCCAACGAGCCCACATCAAGCAACGTAGCGTTTTGATCCAGAATCCGCAGAACGATTTTTTCGCCATAAATGGTGGGCAGCGAAGACACTCGAATATCTACGGATCGCCCGGCTTCCTGCACCTGAATCCTTCCATCCTGAGGCATGCGTTTTTCCGCAATATCCAATCCACTGGTAATTTTCACACGCGAGATAATCGCCCCTTGGGTGTGCTTCGGAAAGGAAGCAATTTCGCGCAGGACTCCGTCAATACGAAACCGCACCCTGAGCCCGTTTTCCAAGGGTTCCATGTGAATGTCGCTGGCGCCGTTCTTGATGGACTGGCTGATCAGGGAATTTACAATATTAATGACAGGAACATCTTCCGATGTCTCCATCTCCGACTGATAGGTATATTCTTCTTTTTGCAGTTGGCTAACCGACTTTTCGACCAAATCCGAAACACTGTAAGACTGTTCTATCGCTTTGGATATATCGGCTTCCGAGGCCATCACCGGTTCAATCTCGCTTTGGGTGACCATGCGCAGATCATCAATCGCGAAGAAATTGGTCGGATCGACCATAGCCACACTCAGGCGGTTTCCCTTTTTCCGCAAGGGGATAACCCCATGCCGTTCCGCCAGTGACATTGGAATCAGTCGAACTACCTCTTTATCCGGCGGCGTGATGGAGAGGTCGACTACCGGAATACCCAGGCTTTTTTCCAGCACCTCAAGCAAACCGGACTCGGTAACAAAACCCAGCTTGACTACAATACGGCCCAAGCGTTCACCGGAACGTTTCTGAACCGCCAATGCCTTTTCAAGCTGTTCAGGAGTGATCTTCCCTGCTTCCGCGAGCATTTCACCCAGTCGTTTTCGCACCTTCATACAGGTTCCTCCATCCAGTATCGGACATAGTTGAAGCCCTATAAAACGGGGACTTTATTATATTTTCCACAATGAAAAGATGAATTCCTCTTTTCATTGCGGAATGCCTGTAAAGCAACTCCGTTTTCCTTGACGGAATAAAAGGTTCGGCGGCTCTTCCTGTCGCAACGAAAACACATTATAATAAAAGCAGCAAAATCGTCATGGAGGGATTTATCTGGAACCCTATATCGGAGACGCCGGCATCGTTATCCTCATTGTTCTTGCCATATTATATCATCAGTGGAACACCCTGTTTCACGAATAAACCCCTGTAAACTGCAAAAAGCTCTATGCATATCATTTTGAACGCAGAGAGCTTTGCTGTTCTATTGTCCATATAACCCGATAATTCTTCAGATCAGGGGAAACTCCTGATATTCCGGTTGTTTTACCGCCGCCGCCAATGCCTGTATCAAAAATTCCACATGCTCGTTGAATTCCACGCCCATATCCGCAGCGCTGCTGGTAAGCGTCTCCCGGTTGACCGCTCTCGCGAAAGCCTTATCTTTCATTTTTTTCATCACGGATTTGACTTCCAGATGATCCAGACTGCGATCAGGCCGGACCAAGGCGCAGGCGATAACGAAACCCGTCATTTCGTCCACTGACAGTAATGTCTTTTGCAACAGGCTCCGTTGCGGTTCCCATTGCCGGTTATGCGACTCAACGTCGGTAATAAATGAATCGTCATAGCCTTCCGCCGATAGTATTTCACGGGCATGAAACGGATGCTCATGGGGAAATTTTTCAAAATCCACATCATGCAGCAACCCCACAGCGCCCCAATATTCCACGTCGCCGTTAAATTTTCCCGCATAGGCCCGCATGGCAATTTCAACCGCGAGGCAATGTTTCAGCAATACTTCGCTGGCTACGTGCTTACGCAAAATGATCCATGCTTTTTGTCTTGTCTCCGTCATACCCCAGCCTCCCCCACTTGATTCTTCCAATGAAAAAGGACCGCCGCGTGCGGTCCTTTGCCTGTTCCTGCTATAAAACCCGCCGGGCTCCGAGATAGCGCTCGCCCCAATAATATCCGTACAAATCGGATACGACAACGCCTTGGCTCGAAGTTGAACTGATGAATTGGCTGTTGCCGATATAAATACCGACATGGGACGGTCCGATTTCATACGTTTCAAAAAACACCAAATCACCGGGTTGCAGCCGCTCGGACGACACCGGTCGACCAACGGAATACTGTCCATCCGCCATGCGGGGCAAATTTACCCCGACACTGGAAAAGACGTAACGCGTAAAACCTGAGCAGTCAAATCCGCGGGGAGTGGTTCCTCCGAACCAATAGGGAGTGCCGATGTACTGAAAGCTGGACTGAATCAACCGCCTGACGGTAGCCACCGGTGCACCGCGGCTGACAGGCAGATCTCTGCCAATCAGTGTTTTGTAAAGTTCCGGACTTACTTTGCCATCCACAGGCAAGCTTTTATCTTTTTGCATCATTTTGACGGCATCTGCCGTCACATCGCCGAACACTCCATCCATGGACCCAACCACATATCCCATCTGGGATAATTTTTCCTGAACCGCCAGGACTTCGTCGCCCTGATCTCCCACTTGCAGAGACTCCACCGGTTCAGCATACGCCGCCGGCATTAGAAAAAAAGCAGAAAACACCAATAGAACCAGAATTCGAAGTAGGCGCAATAGAAGCGCTCCTCTCTGTTGCCTCCGAGGTTAGCT
>CAZSRN010000064.1:2873-9430 GCA_964609115.1 uncultured Veillonellaceae bacterium
GACACCCTACTCGAAATTCCGAGTTTCACCCCACTGTTGGTTCCCCCGTACCTGAGCTGGATTCGGCTATGTTAAAAGCTCACCTTAGTTATATTCGTCATATCGTAAAAAAATCCTGCCGACATAAGCTATTTTTTTTGCAAATCCTCCCGGACCAAATACAATGGGCGTTGCTTGACTTCATCAAAAATGCGTCCCACATACTCCCCAATAATCCCCAGTCCGATGAGCTGCAAGCCGCCCAGCAGCACAATGCTGGCAGAGGTTGTCGCCCAGCCGGGAACCGCTTCCTCGGTAAACAGCTTGATGAAAAGTACGTGTCCCAGCATGGCAAAACTCCCCGCGCCCAACAACAAGCCCATATAGAAAGCAATTCGCAGCGGCAGGCGGGAATAGGCGGTAATTCCATCCAACGCAAAGTGAAGCATTTTACCGAAGGAAAATTTAGAAGTTCCGGCCCTTCGGGGCGGCGCGATGAATTCAATGTATTCCTGCCGGTATCCGATCGAGCTGATAATTCCGCGGATAAATTTGGCGCGTTCGCCAAAACGGCGAAAACTCAAAACCACCTTGCGGTCCATGAGTCGAAAATCCGATCCGCCTTCTACAATATGGACTTTGGAAATTGCATTAATCAATTGATAAAAAGCCCGTGAAGTCATTTTTTTAAAAAATGAAGCATCGGCAGTATCCTTGCGAACCGTCTGGACAACTTCCGCCCCGGCTTCCCAACGTGCGATCAGCTCCGGCAGCAACGACGGAGGATGCTGCAAATCACCGTCCATGGTAATGACTGCATCGCCGTCGGCATGTTCCAGCCCACAGGTGAGCGCCGTCTGGAACCCGAAGTTGCGCGCCAGAATCAGCGCCCTCACTCTGCCGTCCTGCTGAGTCAGTCGATCCAGAACCAACGGCGTCGCATCCCGCGATCCGTCATCCACAAAAATCAATTCAAACCGATAAGGCAGCGGTTCCAAATAGCGCACGACCTCACGGTACAGCACTTCAATATTATCCTGCTCGTTGCAGACCGGCACGGCCACTGAAATCAACTTTTGTCCGGCTATTTCCATCGTCACCCTTGTCTCCTCAAAATCAACGCTGCGCAGTCGCTGATAAATCCGGGCGCAATACTACCGCGCCCGCTTGATATACCGTTTGTATTTCCTGTTGTGATTTTTCCGTATTCAGCAAAATCAGCACGCGAATGCAAAGGGCTACTCCCGTAGGAGAATCGATTTCCTGCGTTCCGAATAACGGGACCTCGTTCCAGCCCAGTTCTCTGGCTGCTGCTGCCGGAAATGCCGCATTGAGGTCCGGAGTGGAACTGAAAATAACTGCGGCAATGTCGTTGGGACTCAATGCGTTGGCTTTCGTCAATGCAACCAGCAGTTTTTTGGTTGCCTCGCGGATAGATTCCGGATCGTTGGCAATGGCGGTGGTCGCTCCACGAACGCCTCTCAGCATAGTTTGCCCTCCTCCTGATTCCCGGAATAAATACAACAGGGATCTTCAGCCATATAATCGCCGCCGGATGCATGCCAAGCCCGGGCCCGGCAGCCCCCGCAAATCGTCTGATAGTCGCAGGCTCCGCATTGCCCGCCCAACTTTGCCCGGCGCAAATCGGCGAATAACGGAGACTCCCGCCATAGTTTCGCAAAACCGCCTTCCCTCACATTTCCTGCTTTTAACGGAAAGTAAGGGCAAGGTTGCAAATCGCCATTGGGAAGGATCACGCAATAAGCCGTGCCGGCAATGCATCCTTTGCTGAAGCGCACGGGAATATCCTTCTGCGCCGCAATGCGCATAAATTGGGGTGCGCAGGTCGGTTTCAGCTCAATCGATACTTGCCGTTGTTTTTCCAGTATTTTTTGCAACAGCGCTTCCTGTTTCTCAACCGGCAGGCTGCGATCTTTGATCTGACTTCCACGCCCCGTCGGCACCAGAAAAAAAATGTGATGAGCCACAGCGCCCCATTCAATGGCCTTATCGGTAATATTCAAGGTTTCTGCTTCGTTCCAGTCCATCACCGTCGTATGAACCTGAAAAGGCAAGCCCGCCTCCCTGCAGGCGCGCATCCCTTCCACTGTAGCTTTCCAGGCGCCCGTAGCCTGCCGAAACCAATCATGCCGTTCGGGTGAAATGCTGTCGATGCTGATTCCCGCCGCCGCCAATCCGGCCTCTTTCAATTCCGCCACTTTGGCCGGCGTCAGCAAAATTCCGTTGGTGCCAAGAACCGGGCGCAGCTTCAACGACTTTGCATAGGCGATCAGCTCCGTCAGATCCGGACGCAATAACGGCTCCCCGCCGCTAAACACAAAAATTCGAAACCCACAGGCCGCAGCCTCCGCCAAAAGTTTTTTTCCTTCAGCCGTAGTAAGTTCGTCGCGCAAACAGTCGCCTGCATCCCGATAGCAATGCAGGCAATTGATGTTGCAAGCCTGCGTCGTATTCCATGAAATCAGCATTCATTTGCTTCTTTCTTTGATGTTTCCGACCAGAAGCACGCAGGATCATCGCCCCAAATATCTCCGTCTACCGAGGCGCGAATTCGGCAGCCGCCGCACAAACGATTCTTCGAACATTTGCTGCATTGGCCGTTCAGCTGTTCCGGCTTTGCCCGCAAGCGGGCGAGAATGCCATCGTTTGCCTGCAGGTCATTCCATATTTCACTGAACTTACGTTCCCGAACATTGCCGAGAGTAAGATCGCTCCAAAATTGGCACGGATGCACGTTCCCCAGATAATCCACATCCGCCATGCGATCTCCGGCGGAACAACCGCCGTGCATTTCCAGCAATTGTTGAACCTCATCGACGCGACCCGGGTTTGTTGCGGCAATATAGTCGAGTAAATACAACCCGTCCGCATGATTGTCCGTCGTAAGAATTTCCAGTTCAACTCCCCGCCGGTCAAAATCCAATGTTTTATCAATCAAAAACTGGGCTACTTCCCGTTTTGCTTCGATCGGCAAGTCATATTTCTTCATGTCGCTGCCGCGACCGGCATAAACCAGATGATACATGCAAAAGCGATCCACTTTTTCCTGTTCGATAAGTTCCATGACAGACGGCAAATCCTGCTTGTTGAGGCTATTCAACGTAAACCGGACGCCGGTTCGATTTCCGGCGGCCTTGGCCGCACGAATGCCTGCGACAGCCGCCGCAAAAGACCCTTTTTCCCCGCGGAAATCATCATGAGTCGCCTCGTTCCCATCAATACTGACTCCCACATAGGAAAACCCGGCTTCCTTGATCAATTGCGCGGTAAACTCATCAATCAGCGTACCATTTGTTGAAAGAACGATGCGAAGTCCCTTTTCCACCGCATATGCGGCCAATTCGAACAAATCCGGCCGTACCAAAGGCTCGCCGCCGCTAAACATCAACACGGGAATCTTCATCGCGGCCAGATCATCAATAAACGCTTTGCCTTCTTCGGTGGTCATCTCATTTTCGTTGGCCGCCTCTGTCGCTTCAATATAACAATGACGGCACTTTAGATTGCATTGGGAAGTGATATTCCAGACGACAACAGGAGCTCGTTCGGATGAAAATTGCAGTAAATTTGCCGACATTGCACCGTGATCCCGGCCTTGGCGCATTACATCGGAGATAGTCGCGGTCCCGCATAATAACTTGGTGAAACCAATCAATGATATTCCTCCCTACTCTCAATCAACCCTTGGAGTCTAACGCCGGAAACTGAATTACAAAAGTTGTCCCGACATTTAACTCACTGGTAACCAAAACCTTCGCACCGTGCCGATCCATAATCTCTTTCGCGATCGACAAACCCAAGCCTGTCCCCTGATTTTCGCGAGTGTGGGCCTTGTCCACTTTATAGAACCGTTCCCAGATTAACGACAAGTCTTCGGCTGAAATTCCCGTTCCCGTATCGGCGATCGTAAGCACTACCTGCTGCATGGAATACGCTAAATCAACAGATACGCCGCCTTTTTCCGGAGTATATTTCAGTGCATTGTCCAGAAGAATCAGCAACAATTGCACCAAGCGGTCCCCATTGCCGAGAATGGGGGGGATATTTTTTTCGCACCGCCACGATAGTTCAATGTTCTTTTTTTCCGCTCTGACCCGCAGCATGGAGACGACGCTCTCTGCCACCTCCGCCAGCGGAATGGGTTCCACATCCATTTTATACTGTTGAGCCTGCAAGCGGCTCAGATCCAGCAAATCACTGATAAGCCGTTCCAGTCGCTCCGTCTCATGGACGATAAGGTTATTAAACCTTGCACATTGCTCCGGATCGGTAACGGTTCCGTCCCGGAGGGCCTCCGTATACCCACGGATGATGGTCAGCGGGGTACGCAATTCGTGGGACACGTTCGCCACAAAATCGCGGCGCAATTTTTCCATTTGCTCCGTTCGCGCCACAAAATGGGACAATTCCTGCGCCAAAGTATTGAATGACTCGCCGAGTTGGCCCACTTCATCTTTAGACTTGACCTCCACCCTTCTGTCATAACACCCTTGCGCCATGGACGCCGCAGTTTCTTCCATTTCCCGCAAGGGTTGAATAATTCCGCGGGATAAGCGCCGGACAATAAACAGAGTCAGCGCCAGAGCCAAAAGCCCAATCAGACCGATCGCCCAATAAATTCGAGTCAAAAAACTGTTCATCCCTTGAACCGGCGCGTTCAAGATCACCGCTCCGTTGATCGCACCCGCTTCATTTTGAATCGGCACGGCAACGATCATCATATCCTCTCCATAATAGGGGTGAAAAAACGTTCGTGTCAAGACCTCGCCACGAAATACCGGCTCAATATTTTTTATCAAATTACGCACTGCGGTTGAAGAACGTATGCCTCCCTGCCCGCCTGCGCCATTGTTTTTTTCCTGCTGCTGCCCAGGGCGGGAAGCCATGCCCATTCCCATCCCTGCACCCTGCCCCGTTCCTGCTCCATTTCGTCCACCCATCCCATGCCGCGGAGCAGACATGACAATCACCCGGCCGGAACCATCGACGGCCCATATCCGGGCATCCAGAAATCCATCCAGACGATCTACGAGCTCCACCAGTTGAACCGATGAAATCTTGTTGGACAAAAACTCGTTAAAAACAACCGACATTTCCTGCCCTTTACCCACAAGCTCCTGCTGCTTGGCCGACAAAAAGTATTGCCGGATTAACGCAGACGCGCCCACGGCAAAGCCTGAAAGAATCAACGCCACTACGAGCATAAAGCTGACAAGAAATTTGGTTTGCAGGGATTGTTTCACGCATGCACCTCAAACTTGTATCCGACACCCCAGACCGTTTTGATATCCCACAGAGTATCGTCCTTAATTCCTAGTTTTTGCCTGATGCGTTTGATATGTGTGTCAACCGTTCGCGTATCGCCAAAATATTCATATCCCCATACGGATTCCAATAGTTGTTCGCGTGAAAATACACGGCCGGGGTGAGCGCCCAAATGCCATAACAACTCCATTTCCTTGGCGGTAAGTTGCACAGGATTTCCGTAGGATGTCGCCATATACTCCTGACGGTTGATTACCAAATGAGGAAATTGCAAAATATCCCCGGCAAATTCTCCCTCTATTTTACCCGGAGCCCGACGAAGAACCGCTTTGACGCGAGCTACCAGTTCACGCGGATTAAAGGGTTTCGAGACATAATCATCGGCGCCCAGTTCCAACCCGAGAATCCGGTCTTCGTCTTCCACCCGCGCCGTCAACATGATCACCGGGACCTTTGAAAACTTTCGAATCTGTCGGCAAGCTTCCATCCCATCCATGACCGGCATCATAATATCCAGCACGATCAAGTCGGGCTTTAACTGCTGCGCCTTTAAAATGGCTTCAGCGCCATCGGCAGCCTGCTCGATCGCAAAGCCTTCCTTACTTAGATACAGTTCCAGCAATTCCCGAATTTTCGTATCATCATCCGCAATCAGGACTATTTGCGCAGGCATGCTTCACGCTCCCAACTCTTTGCATCTTTTGCAAAAAACTCCCGGAGAAAATCCGGGAGTTTTGCCGCTTGTTCAGTCTCAAAGATTGTCCAGTGCGGCCAACAAATCCTTTCGGGTTTTGAATCCGGTGAAGCGATTGACCTCTTTGCCTCCCTTGAATACAATAAATGTCGGAACAGCCTTCACATTGTAGCGTGTTGTAAGTTCAGTCAATTCATCGATATTCACCTTTGCGACAATCGCCTTGTCAGCGACGGCGGCCGCCACAGCTTCCACCTCAGGACCCGCCATTTTGCACGGTCCGCACCAGGGAGCCCAAAAGTCCACCAGAACCGGCCGATCCGTCTTCAATATTTTTTCATCAAACGTAGTCTCATTGCCCACATTAATTACAGCCATTTTAAGCACCTCTTTTCATCCCCCCTCCGGGGGGGTATGACTTAATTGTAAGAAAATTTTTCATAAAAGTCAATCTTGAGTATCATGCTTTTAAAATAAAACGCCGGAAGAATATCTTCCGGCGTTTTATTTTGGCGGTGAGTGATCAATAAGCCGGGTCCTGTTCCGCTTGCGCGGTGGCGATCATCTATCTGGGCCGGCGGTTGCCCGACGGCTCTAG
>CAZSRN010000065.1:0-9406 GCA_964609115.1 uncultured Veillonellaceae bacterium
GAATAAAACGAACCGATAGGCTTGGACGGGTTGCTGAACGCCGGATCCGCCTTGTCGACAATCACTTGGGTGACAAGCGTTACCGCAGCTTTTTTTATGCCTCGTTTCTTAAATTCATTATCCAAGGCCTGCTGTATTTGATACCCTATCGCGCCTTGAGTGTCCGCCCCGCAACTGGCCAAGGGCACACGATGCATTCCGGCAATTTCGTGGGCGATATCGGACCGGCGTAAAATAAACCCCACCTGAGGGCCGTTTCCATGCGTGACAATGACTTCGTAGCCGTGTTCAACCATATCCGCAATACTTCGGGTTGTTTCACAAATCGCATCGTATTGGTCTTCCACCGCTTGATGGGCATTATCCCGCACCAATGAATTTCCCCCGATAGCAATAACCGCTATCCGGCTCATACCTATCTGCCACCCATCAGCAGGGTCATTACCGCCTTGGCGGTATGAAGACGATTTTCCGCTTCATCGTAAACGATGGAATGCGGCCCGTCGATGACGGATTCTTCGACTTCATTGTTACGGTCAGCCGGCAGAGCGTGCATATACAGTACGTTTTTGTCAGCCGTAGCCATCTTGGCTTCCGTGCATTTCCAGGAACGTTGCGCCATCAATTTGTCGTCGACGACTTTTACCGCGCCGGAAGCAGCGACGCCCGTCTGGTCCGTAACCCAATTGCCCCAGTTTTTCGGAATTACGATTTGTGCACCGGCATAGGCCGCCGCCTCATCGTTCGTAACGGTTACCGTTCCGCCATATTTTTCGGCGTTGGCCTTGGCCTGTTCGATTACCCAATCCGGCAGTTCCCATCCTTTCGGATGCGCCAGCCACACGTCCATGCCGAAACGAGGGAACGCCAACAATTGCGATACCGGTACGGAAATCGGTTTCTTGTGGCTTTCCGCATACGCCCAGATGATCGAAACTTTCACGCGCTTTAAGCTATCCAGTTTTTCCTGCATCGTCATCAAATCCGCCAGCGCCTGGAACGGATGATACAAATCGCACTGCAGGTTCATGATGGGTTTGCTGGACCATTTCGCCATTTCAGTCAGATACTTGTTGCCATAACCCCAGTTGCAGTATCGGCAAGCGATCGCATGCCCGAACCGGGAGAGTATAATGGCGGTATCTTTGGCGCTTTCGCCGTGAGCGATCTGCATACTGCTGGAATCAAGGAATCCGGCGTGTCCGCCCAACTGGGCAAAACCGGCTTCCATGGAATTCCGGGTCCGGGTAGACTGTTCAAAGAACATCAGAAACATGGACTGATTCGGCAAGTAGTTTGTGGGTTCGCCCATGGCGAACTTTTTCTTCAAATCAAAAGATACTTCCAGCATCGTTTCGACTTCTTCCTTGGTGAAGTCCTCCAGATTAATAAAGTGTCTGCCGCGAAAAATCGTTTGCATAATACTGTTTCCCCCCGCTATTTTTGTATTTTATTGATTCACCAAATTTTGTGTTCGGGTCGGCATCTTTGCCGCATATTTTTGGGCATAAACCAGCGGAATCGCTGCGTATACAGCCGCACAATCGACAAGTTCCTTCTTCCAGGTACGTTCGTTGGGCGCGTGGGCCTGATCTTCGTGACCCGGGCCAAAGCCAATGCAGGGAATGCCGTAGCGGCCCATAATGGAAACGCCGTTCGTGGAAAAAGTCCATTTGTCCACTTGCGGGTCAGTCTTGAACAGTCCGGCATAGGAATCCACAACGGCCTTGCACACCGGATGTTCATTCTCAATCAGCCACGTCGGGAAATAGCATTCGGTAGGATAAACCAGATTCGTGTAAGAAGGGCGTTCATACTGATACATGCTGACTTCGGCCTTGGCAGCTTTCACGGACGGAAGATTCTTGATCTGCTGAATCGCATATTCGCCGGTTTCGCCAACCGTCAGGCGACGGTCAATGGAAATCCAGCAACTATCCGCAACGGCGCAGCGTGACGGTGAGGTATGAAAAATCTCTGAAACCGTCAAACTGCCTTTCCCCAGAAAAGCATGATCGACCAGATTTTCATGGAGAGCCTTCAGGTCGTTGAGAATGCCCGCCATTTTATAGATTGCGTTGTCGCCCCGTTCCGGCGCCGAGCCATGACAGCTTACCCCTTTGGTAGCCACTTTGATTTCCATTCTTCCTCTTTGGCCACGGTAAATTTTTCCGTCCGTCGGTTCGGTAATCACTACAAATTCCGGTTTCAATTTGTCTTCATTGATAATGTATTGCCAGCACAGGCCATCGCAGTCTTCTTCCTGCACCGACCCAACTATCACCAGCGTATAATCGTCTTCCAGCTTGAGTTCCTTGATGATTTTTCCGGCGTATACCATCGCCGCCATGCCGCCTTCCTGATCACTGGCGCCACGGCCAAAAATCTGCTCTGCCGTTTCCTTTCCTGCATACGGGTCAAACTCCCAATTTTCCGGATTGCCGACCCCTACCGTATCGATGTGGGCATCCATGGCGATCAAATGCTTCCCATGACCTATATACCCCAGAATATTCCCCATTGGATCGATTTCCACTTTGTCGAAACCGACCTTTTCCATTTCCTCTTTGATTCGCAGGATTACTTTTTGTTCCTGACAACTTTCACTGGGAATGGCAATCATGTCGCGCAAAAACCTACTCATCTCCGGCTCATACTTCCGGGCCAGTTCCAATATCTTATCGAAGTTAGCTTCCAAAATTTTCGCCTCCCTTTTACTGAACATCCAACGCCGCTTTGACCGCAGCTACTTCAGGCTCGATATAAGTTGGAGCCCCTGCAGCCTTGATGGCGGACTGGATATCTTTAAGCCCGTTTCCTGTAACCAATAGCGCCACTGTGTCCCCGGCTCCGATCAACCCCTGTTCTATCGCTTTCTTCACTCCCGCCAGCCCGGCCACACCCGCAGGTTCACCGAAAACCGCAACCTTACGGGCCAATATCCGAATCGACTCCAGAATGGCTTCGTCCGAAACGCTGACAAAAGCCCCGCCTGATTCAACAATTGCCTTCATCCCTTTTTGGAAATTGCGGGGATGTCCCACAGCTATGGAATCCGCAATCGTATTCGCTTCGGCGGGACAAAGCGGTGCATTATTTCCCCACGCAGTCAAAAAAGGCTTGCAGCCATCAGCCTGAACTCCCAACACTTTGGGTAGGCGCGGCAGGAATCCCAGCTTATTCATTTCTACAAGACCCTTCCATACACCTCCCACCGTACAGCCATCCCCAACCGAAACAACAACCCAGTCCGGAAAATCTCCGTTATATTGCTGCATCAGTTGATCCACCAGTTCAATGGACACGGTTTTTTTGCCTTCGATGAGATATGAATTGATGGCGCAATTCCGATTGTACCAGCCAAATTCGGCCGCCGCCTTCATGCACAGCTCCCACGCCTGATCATAGGTACCCTTCACGGCAAATACCCGGGCGCCAAAAACCAGCAATTGGGCCACCTTTGCCTGCGGCGCCCGTTCCGGAACAAAAATTGTCGCCGGCAATCCGGCCGCAGCGGCAAATCCGGCAAGCGAAGACGCGGCATTGCCGGTAGAAGCGCACGTAATACTGGTTGCGTTTTTTTCCAGCGCTTTGACGACTCCCATGGCGCTGGCCCGATCTTTAAACGATGCTGTCGGATTTCGGCCTTCATCCTTTACAAACAGTCGCGCCACGCCAAGCTCATCCGCCAGTTTCACCGCATCATACAGCGGCGTCCAACCCACTTGCAGATGTTGAATCTTTGTCGTATCCTCCACCGGCAGCAACGGCAAATAACGCCACATGGAAAAAACGCGGCTCTGCCGCATCGCGGCAGGATTCATTTCCTTCGCTGCTGCGGCGTAATCATATTCCACATCCAGGATTCCGTCCTCATAACCGCAATCCGGGCAATAATAGTCGACTTCAGCCGCTGCATAATGTTTTCCGCAATGAATGCAACGAAGCCCTGTTACATAACTCAAACCGTCACCCCGCTTTAGTGATTAATTCTTTTAAGAAACAACTGGGTCCGTTCCTGAGTGGGCGACTCAAAAATTTCCGCCGGTGTTCCCTCTTCCATAATGACACCCTGGTCCATAAAAATCACCCGATCGGCTACTTCTTTGGCAAACGCCATCTCATGCGTGACGATGACCATGGTCATTCCCTCCTGAACCAGCGCCTTCATAACCCCAAGCACTTCTCCCACCAGTTCAGGGTCCAAGGCCGATGTAGGTTCATCGAACAGCATGATTTTGGGGCTCATGGCCAATGCACGGGCAATCGCCACCCGCTGCTGCTGCCCGCCGGACAACTCACGCGGATAACTGTCCCTCTTATCCGCCAAGCCCACCCTGTCGAGCAGGGATTCGGCAATTTTCTCCGCCTCCGGCCTCGACATTTTTTTCACGATCAGCAACGCTTCAATAATATTTTCCAACGCCGTCTTGTGCGGGAAAAGATTGAAACGTTGAAACACCATGCCAATATGGGTCCGCAAGGCGCACAAATCCGACTTGTCATCAATGGCCTGCCCTTCAAAAAATATCTGTCCGCCCTGAATGGTTTCCAACCGGTTGATGCAGCGAAGAACCGTACTTTTCCCAGATCCGCTGGGCCCAATGATAACCACTTTTTCGCCTTCCGCCAGTTGCATACTGAAATCCTTGAGAACTTCAACCGGGCCAAAGGCTTTGCAAACATGTTTCATCTCTACAATACAGCTCATTGTCTCGCCATCTTCCTTTCCAACCGATCTGCAATCACCATGAAGACCGAATTCATGATCAGATACAAGACCGCCACCGCCGTATACACTTCAAAACTCCGGAAGGTGGTGTAAATGATCTGCTCTCCCGTCCGAAACAACTCGGTGATCGTCACAAGGGAAGCAATGGAAGAATTTTTTAATGTCATAATAAACTGGTTGACCAGCGGGGGGATACAGATTTTGGTCGCCTGCGGTCCAATGATGCGAAGCATGGCTTGCCGATAATTCATGCCCACCGACAGCGCCGCTTCCATTTGGCCCTTATCCACGGCCTGAACCCCGGACCGGATAATTTCCGTAATATAGGCTCCCGTGTTAACCGCCAGTCCCAACACGCCCGCCACCATGCTGGGCAATTTGATTCCCAGCTGCGGCAGACCGAAATATAAAATAAACAGCTGAACCATTACCGGTGTGCCACGGATGACCCACACATAGAAAAACGCGAGGGAATTCAACACCCGGTTGGAAGAAATTCGGCATAGTGCACCGGTGATGCCAAACAACATTCCGAGCACCAACGCGAAGAAAGAAATCTCAAGCGTAACCCAGCACCCTTCCAGCAATATGGGGATTTTCGTAATAACGACAGAGTAATCCAAACTCATGATATTGCCCTCTTCCACCCGCTAAATATTCGCCCGATGACCCGCCAAAACCAATACATCCTTCTTCCATAAGCGGACGTATTGGTTTTGTCGGGTCATCGGATAGTTTGATGATGGAGTCAGGTGAAATGCAACTTTCACCTGACTCAACTTTTTATTTGCCGCCGAGCAGCCATTTCTTATAAAGTTTCTCAGATTCACCGCTTTGTTTGAGTTCCTTAAGAACCGTATTGATCAGGTCCAACAATTCTTTATCGCCTTTTTTCACTGCAATACCCAGCTGCGCCTTGGTGAAAGGCTCGCCGACGACTTTGATGCTCGGGTTGGCTTTGTTGTACTCCAGTTGATTGAGCAAGTCGTTGATGGCTGCATCAAGACGGCCGTTTTGCAAATCCAGCAGATAGTCCACCGTTTCCTTGTAACTCTTGATCGTGATCTTGGCGCCTTTTGCATTCAGATCTTGAGCGACCTTCTCACTCGTTGCGCCGGTTTTGACGCCGACCACTTTGCCGTTCAGATCATTCGGCCCTTTGATGGCCGTGTCATCCTTGCGAACTGCCACTACCATGCCTGTATCCATATAAGGTTCGGCAAAATCAACGACTTCCCTGCGTTGGGGAGTGATGTACATGGCGGCGATGACGAAATCCGCCTGACCGTTCTGTAAAGAAGGAATCAGTCCTGTAAATTGCATTTCCTGAACAACGAGAGGCACGCCGATTTTTTTGGCGATGGCTTCCGCCACATCAATATCATACCCGATAATTTTGTTGGTTTTTTCATCATGGTATTCAAACGGACGATAGTTGCCTGTGGCCAAAATCAGTTTTCCGTTTTTCTTGATCTGATCAATTCTGCTGACCGTCGCCGGTTTGGCGTCGGATTTTGCAGGGGGCGACGACTGTCCGCAACCCGCGGCCAACAGTGCCACCATGAGCATTCCCAGAAGCAGAGCCATTACTTTTTTCATTTTGTTTATCCAACTCCCTCTTTTGCTTTTTATAATAAAAGGAACCTATGCTTTCCCCTAAAAGACGCACAGGCTCCTTCGCCATTCCGACGTGTCTCCGGCTATTCCATCTGTTGCTGTCCATCCGGAGGTTATCATTCAATTGCTCAAGAAAAATCTACCATGTTTTAGTGAACAAATCAAGTGGCAGTTTTGCACAGACACCGTCATTTTAATAAAACAACGCCAGCCAGATACAGGGAGGCTGAATGGATGTTCGATGCACCCGGTGCTTTCTGTGCGCGGAAATCAGTGCATAATCGCCCGGGCGCAGCAGCGTCAGGCTCCCGTCCTCCCATTGCAGTTCCGCCTCGCCCTGTAAAACCGCTACCCACTCGTTTTCCGGCTGATCATACCAAAAATCCGGTGGTGATGCCTGCCCGGTTGAAACAATCCGCTCCATTCGAAGATTTTTTTGCTGCAGCAAAATCTCCGTTACTTCCTTTACCGGCAAGGAATCCGGCAATCTGAACAAATTAGCTGAAGAATCTTCCCCTTTTCGCCCGCAACTTTCGTTCACCGGGTCACCGGTCCTTTCCAAGTCGACATGCCGCCCGTGCTGTTGAACACATTTTCAAAGCCCTTGCTGCGCAAGAGTTTTGTTCCCTGCGCGCTCCGGTTGCCTGTGCGGCAGATCAGCACCACTTTTTTATCTTTGGGAACTTCGCTCATTCTTTTCTCCAGTTCGTCCAATGGAATGTTTGCCACTCCGGGAATGTGGCCTTCCCGGTATTCGCCCGGCGTTCGCACATCGATAATGACGGCTTCCTTGTCTTGCCAAAGCCGCAGCGCCTCCTCCACCGAAATATCCACCCCGGCTGCAACGGAGCCTTGACCGCATCCGACTGCCAGTCCCGCAACCAAAAGCATCAACCCCAACTGGGCGGCTAGTTTGCACAGCCTCACTGCACTCCCTCCCGGTCCGTCTTTTTTCCCCGTTGTTTGTATTTCAGGTAGCGTTGCCGGCCCGCTTCAAACAACTGCCGCTCTTCTTCCGTTAGCAGTTCAAGCGGGGGAGCCGGCTGCGGCTTTCCCTGTTTATCCAGCGACACAAAGGTAAAGTAAGCGGTCAAGGCAGTTTTCTCGGGTTTATCCTTGGTCAAATCCTCTACCGTTACCGTAGCGGCTACTTCCATTGAAGTCCGCCCCACAAACGTCATCCTCGCATGGCAAGTCACCAGATTGCCGATACGAATGGGACAAAGAAACTCCAATTCGTCAACGCGGAGCGTGACTACCTCTGTCCTTGTATGGCGCTGCGCCACAACTCCGGCCGTATTGTCCATCAATTTCATGATTTCTCCGCCATGAACATTGCCCACCGGATTCGCATGTTCAGGCAGCATCAAAACCGACATCGCAAGTTGTGAATAGGCTACGGTTCTATTTTTCAATCGAATTCCTCCCCGTCCAGAGTTCATCCCGCCGGATGATTCGGTTCGTATGCCCACTGGTCAAAAATCACTTCGTATTTACGGCATCACTCACAAAAAGCTCCTGCCGTCCCCCTTGTCCAATATCCACATAGCCCTGGTCCGTCAATTTCAAAGAAGGAATGACCGACAGGGACAGAAACGATAAGGCCATGCACGGATGCGCACCTGTAATCCCCAGGTCCGACGCTGCTGCATCGACTTTGCCCAGTGCGGCGGCAACCGTCTCAAGCTTGTCGTCACTCATCAGCCCGCCAATCGGGAGCGGCAATGCAGCCAAAACTTGCTCGCCCTCGCACACCACAAACCCGCCGCCATTCTCCCGGAGCCATTCCAGCGCCCGCAAAATCGAAGCATCGTCCGCGCCTGCCACAATAAAGGGGTGCGCGTCATGAGCTACAGACGCGCCCAACGCGCCGAACTGCAACCCCATGCCGCTCACAAATCCTATGTTGATCCGTCCGGTATTCTTGTTTCGCTCCTGCACGACGAGTTTGGCTATATCCCGTTCCGGGTCCGCCGCTACAAAACCATTTTCAATCCGCGGAGTCAAGCAGAGCGACTCCGTCATCAAGGAGCCGCTTTGCCAGCCGATAACCCGAATTTTTGTCTCAATCGGCGGCGCTTTAACCTGAAGGTCTTCCACATGAATCGGCGGCGGCGGCATTGACTTTTTCTGTGGAAAAACTCTGTTGGCGGCTCCGCAAAACCGGCCTCCCTTGGCAACAAGGCGGCCCTGCTTCCAAACCTCATCCACCCGGCAGGATTCCAATGAATCAACCAAGGCCAGGTCCGCCATCCATCCCGGTGCAATTCCGCCACGTCGCGGCAGCATAAAATATTCGGCAGGCGACAGCGTTACCATTCGCAGCGCAATCAACGGATCTATCCCCAGTTGGCACATCATCCGCATTTTTGCGTCCATATGCCCCTCCGCAAGAATTGAAACCGGGGACAAATCATCACTCACAGCCATGCAGCGCGATGATCGGGCTGCATTTGCAATCACCAGAGGAGCAAGCACCGACAAATCACAGGCGGCGGAACCGGCCCTCATCATGACCCAGCCGCCTCGCCGCAATTTCTCCAGTCCCTCCGCATAGCTGAAAGTCTCATGATCCGCAATGCATCCGCTTAACAGATACGCACAAAGATCTTTTCCGCTCAATCCCGGCGCGTGTCCTGTCAAGGGTCGGTCCCACGCCGCAGCGATTTTGTTCCAGACATCCTCCCCTCCGGCAATTACGGCCGGGAAATTCATCATCTCTCCCAAATGCTGGCAAGTTCCCGTCTCCAGAAGAGCCTTCAGCGCAGTTGCATCGATCGGCTCCCGGCAAGTCTCAAAATCAGACGCCGGAACGCAAGACGAAGCCCCCCAGAAAAAGTCCAACGGCAGATCCAACGCATTCTCCCGCATGGCCATGATTCCTTCGGGCCCCCAAACATTTGCAATTTCATGCGGATCAGCCATCACCGCAGAAGTTCCCCGGGGAACCACCGCTTCCGCAAATCGCAACGGAGTCATCATTGTGCTTTCAATATGCAGATGAGCGTCCAGCATTCCCGGAATCAATACTTTTCCTGCGGCATCGATCGTGTCAAT
>CAZSRN010000066.1:0-9388 GCA_964609115.1 uncultured Veillonellaceae bacterium
TGGCAAATGACAAGGATTATTCCGCGCTGCTGACCAAGGTCAAAGCCGAAGCGCCGGATGTGTTGCTGGTTGGCAGTACTTATACCGATGGCGGGTTAATCGTCAAGCAGGCTCGGGAAATGGGCCTCATGATGCCGATTGTTGGCCCGACCGGTTTATATAGCCCGAAATACATGGAAATTGCCGGGAAGGCTGTTGAAAATTCTTACTTCCTCGGCGTATTTGTTCCGACCAACCCCGACCCCAAAGTTCAGGAATTCGTGAAAAAATACAAAGAAAAATATGGCATGGAGCCGGATACCTTTGCAGCGCTGGCTTATGATCAAGGGTACGTTTTGAAGGATGCGATGGAAAAAGCTGCCGCCAAAGGCAACATAACGCGGGAAAGTCTGCGGGAGGCAATGGCTGCGAGCTCGTACAAAGGAATCACCGGGACGGTAACGTTTGATCCTAAAGGCGACTGGGTCCGTCCGTACTTGTTTGTTACAGTCAAAGAAGGAAAGTTTGTCGTTGCCAAATAAGATTGGAAGAGTATAATTCAAATAGAGAGCGCGGGAGCGGTTACATCGCCTCCCGCGCATTTTCTCGACGGAGGTGTCGACTTGGTCCTCATTCAGCAAATTATTAATGGGCTGGCACTGGGAGGAATCTATTCCCTGATCGCAATCGGCTGGACAGTGGTTTTTGGTATTGTCGGGCTCATAAACTGGACACATGGCGAAGTCTTTATGATTGGCGCCTTTGTCGGATTTTTTTTGGTATCCGTTTATAAAGTAAACCTAATTGCGTCGCTTATTATTGCGATGATGGTGAGCGGCTTTGTCGCGTTAATGATTGATCGGCTGGCTTACAAACCGCTGCGTACAAGTCCCAAGCTGGCATCTTTTATAACAGCGTTGGGCGCCTCTACTTTTTTGCGCTATTTGGCTGCCTTGGTCTGGGAGCCCCATGCGCGGGCGTATCCTCCGACATTTGATTTCAAGGTGATGCACATTCCTTTTGGGGAAAGCACACTGACGATAAACAGCCTGCAACTGTTCATTTTTGCAGTAACCCTGATTATTATGGCATTATTGCAGTGGTTTATTACCCGAACAATGATGGGAAAAGCCATGCTGGCAGCGTCGCAGGATTTTGAAATGGTCGGCCTCATGGGCGTAGAAGTGGAACGACTGGTTATGCTGACGTTTGGTGTCAGTGGTATGTTGGGCGGAGCCGCCGGTGTTTTGGTCGGCGTGCTGTATGCGATTGATCCGATGATGGGATCGATGGCGGGGCTTAAGGGATGGGCAGTTGCCGTACTGGGCGGGGTCGGCAGTATTTCCGGCGCCATGATTGCAGGCCTTTTGCTTGGGGTGGCGGAAAACGTGTCCTCCGCTTATGTTTCTTCCGGATATCGAGATGCGATTGCTTTTGTGGCTATGATTCTGACGCTCATCATCAAGCCGACGGGGTTGATGGGCTTCAAATTTGAAGAGAAAGTGTAAGGAGGGGCGTTCGCATGTCTTGGAAGCAATGGCTGCAGGGCTGGCGCGGAGCCGTTCTTTTTTCAGCCGTAATTTTGGGAGTCAGTTTCATTGATTCGTTTATTGAACGACCGGATTACATATTTCCTCCGTATTTCAAGCATGTATTGCTAATTTGCCTGATCTACAGCATTGCTACCTTGAGTTTGAATTTTGTGGCCGGATATATCGGACAGACTTCCTTGGGGCATGCTGCATTTTTTGGGCTGGGGGCATTTACATCTGCGTTATTGACGCAAGTTTATCACTGGCCATTTTGGCCGGCTTTTCTGGCCGCAGGGGTTGTCGCGGCTTTGGTTGGAGTGCCGCTGGGAGCGCCAGCCTTGCGGGTGCGGGGCCCATTTTTGGTTGTTGTGACTTATGGATGCGGAGAAGTCTTTAAATATATTGCATTGAATCTGGAAATCACCGGCGGGCCTGCCGGATTGCCCGGGCTTGTAACTCCGGCAATAGGGATTAGTTTCAATGATATCGGTACGACCGGAAAAGAAGCGTTCATCGTCTTGGCCTTGGGGTTGGCACTGTTTTTGGCGTTTTTCTCATTAAGAATTGAGAATTCACGAGTGGGGCAAGCTTTTGCAGCGATTCGTGAAGATGAGATTGCTGCTTCGGCCATGGGCATTAACGTTTCCTACTATAAATTGATGGCTTTTGTTCTTTCGGCATTTTTTTCCGGGTTGGCTGGAAGTTTGCTGGCGCATTACTTGTCATTTGTCAGTCCGGACATGCTGAGTTCCGCGGAATCCATCATGATGTTTACCATGGTCATTGTGGGAGGTGCGCGCAGCATTTACGGCTGTTTTTTAGGCGCATTTCTGCTTACGATTTTGCCGGAAATTTTACGGTTGGTAAAAGATATGATCGGGTTGCCCTTTGATCCTTGGGTGGTATTGTTTGGATTGATTCTCATCTTGATGATGCGGGTTCGGCCGCAGGGCATCCTCGGCGCCGACACCGTGTTCCGCCGATAAGGAGGACTGGAGTTGTTACTGCGAACCGAAAAACTCAAAAAAACATTTGGCGGCTTGATTGCGGTCAACGAAATTGATTATTCCGTTGATGCCGGAAAAATTGCTGCAATCATCGGACCCAATGGTTCAGGCAAAACTACTTTCTTTAATGTAATCAGTGGAATCCTGCCATCGTCGAGTGGTCGGATTTTCTTCAACGAACAGGATGTTACATCCAAACAGGCGCATGAAATGACAGCGCTGGGAATGGCGCGCACGTTTCAGAATATCCGCTTGTTTCCCAATTTGACGGCGCAGGACAATATTATTTTAGGCCGATACAGTCGCACCTCCGCAGGCCTTTTGGATGGACTGCTGAACTCCGGTCGATTGCGGCGTGAAAAACAGGAAAACGAGGCTAGGGCAACCGAACTTTTGGAGTTTGTCGGCCTGACCAAAATTGCGGAACATATGGCCAAAAACCTGCCGTATGGCGCGCAACGCCGTCTGGAAATAGCCCGGGCGCTTGCCAGTGAGCCGAAGTTATTGCTGCTGGATGAACCGGCGGCAGGCATGAATCCCAAAGAAGTGGATGAGCTGTTGGCATTAATTTTAAAATTAAAGGAACACGGCATAACGATTTTGCTGATTGAGCATCAGATGCGTTTGGTCATGAATATTGCCGAACAAGTAACCGTATTTGATCATGGAGTGAAGCTTGCGGAAGGATTGCCTGCGGATGTTCGTTGTAATCCGGCCGTAGTGGAAGCCTATATCGGAAGTGAGGGACAGCGCTTTGTTAGACGTAAAAGACATTAATGTATATTATGGCGCCATCCATGCAGTCCGAAATGTCAGCTTAACGGTAAATGCCGGTGAGATCGTGTCCATTATCGGGGCCAACGGCGCCGGAAAATCTACCATATTGAAGACGTTGGTCGGTTTGTTGAAGAGTAAAACCGGGGATATTTTGTTCGAAGGACAGAGTATTACGAAGCTGTCACCCGCAGCTATCGTACGGCAGGGAATTGCGCTCGTTCCCGAAGGCCGCCGCATTTTCCCGCGCATGTCGGTAGAAGATAATTTGTTGCTTGGGGCTTATGCCCGAAAAGATAAAGAAGTTTTCCGCGACATAAATCGGATCTACGAGATGTTTCCGCGATTGGCCGAGAGAAAAAAACAAAACGCCGGTACACTTTCCGGCGGTGAGCAACAAATGCTTGCAACCGGCCGGGGGATGATGAGCCGTCCCAAGTTGTTGTTGCTTGATGAGCCGTCCATGGGTCTGGCGCCGTTGTTGGTACACCAGATCTTTGAAACCATTCTGGACATCAATGAACAGGGGACAACCATTCTGCTGGTTGAACAAAATGCGCACATGGCGCTGTCCATTGCGGATCGCGGATATGTATTGGAAACGGGAGCGGTGGTTTTGGCGGGACAGGCGGACGAACTAATTGATAATGATGAGGTGCGATGCGCCTATTTGGGGGAATAGCAAAAAATGAGAGTAGAAAAACATCCGGTGCTTGGAGACCGCCCGGAGGGGCGGTTTGTTTCGGTCACGGTGGACGGAAAAGAAATTCAGGCGATGGAGGGAGAGCCGATTGCGGCCGCACTTTTGGCGCAGGGAATTCGAGTGTTTCGAAAAACCCCGCGCTTTGGCGAACCGCGGGGTGTATTTTGCGGGATTGGCCGTTGTACGGATTGCATCATGACCGTTGACGGAACACCCAATGTTCGAACGTGTGTAACTCCGGTCAAGGCTGGGATGGTCATCACTTCCAACCTTCAGGATGGGGGGAAGGATTGATGACGACAAAAAATAATTTTGATGTGGTCGTGATCGGCGCAGGACCAGCCGGTTTGGCGGCTGCGATTGAAACGGCGCGTCGTGGCGCGCGCACGCTGATTGTCGATGAAAACGGCAAACCGGGCGGACAGCTGTTTAAGCAAATCCACAAATTTTTTGGTTCCCACGAACACCGGGCGGGCGTGCGAGGCTTTGAGATCGGTCGTCAGTTGCTGGATGATGCGGCGGGAGCGGGAGTAACGGTCTGGCTTGACTCGGTTGTGCACGGTTTGTTTGAAAATCGGGTGGCGGTTTTGCAGGGCGGAAGACAAATTACGGTAGAAGCCGGACGCATTATACTGGCTACGGGAGCAACGGAAAACGCCGTAGCGTTTCCCGGTTCAACGTTGCCTGGAGTAATGGGCGCTGGCGCGATTCAGACGATGATCAACGTCCATCGGGTTTTGCCGGGAAAACGGATTGTTATGTTGGGTTCCGGCAATGTCGGACTTATTGTGAGTTATCAGTTGATGCAGGCCGGTGCTGAAGTACTGGCGCTGGTCGAAGCGATGCCGTCTATAGGCGGGTATGGCGTGCATGCCGCAAAAATCAGGCGAGCCGGTGTGCCCGTATTGGTGGGGACGACGATCAGCCGCGCATTGGGGAACGGAAAAGTCGAAGGCGTTGAAATCGCAACGGTGGGACCGGATTTCAAAGTTGTGGCAGGTTCTGAACGGATTTTGGCGGCGGATACCGTGGGCTTGGCGGTCGGCTTGACTCCGTTGACGGAGTTGGCGTGGATGGCGGGCTGTGAATTTGTTTTTTCACCGCGTCTTGGCGGACACGTTCCATTGCATGATGAGAATATGCGCAGCACGTTGCCGACGTTATACGTTGCAGGCGACATCACCGGCGTAGAAGAGGCGTCAACCGCAATGGAAGAGGGACGGCTGGCGGGAATCGCAGCAGCGGAAGCGTTGGGCTTCAGCAATGAAACGACGGCGGCAACGGACAAAGCTGCAGTGCGTCAACGGATCGACGTGCTCCGTTCCGGTCCTTTCGGCGAAGGTCGAAGAACGGCGAAGGCCGAAATTTTAAAACAACGTGCGATGAGATAAGGAGGACCTTCATGGAAGGGGTAAAATATACCGGCGCACTTGGCGCTGAAGAAAAAAAGCAAGTATTGCCACCGGCAGAAAGAACAACAAAAGGCCCGGTAGCGGTTATTGAATGTGTACAGCAAATCCCTTGCAATCCCTGTGAAAAAGCGTGTCCGTTCGGAGCAATCGAGATCGGACCGGATATTACCCAGCTGCCGCGTCTGGATCTGGAAAAGTGCCGGGGGTGCGGTGTTTGCTTGAGCAAATGTCCGGGCTTGGCCATTTTTTTAGTCGATGCATCCCAGAGTGAAACCGAAGCGCTGGTGATGATGCCGTATGAATATCTACCGCTGCCCAAGGTAGACGACATTGTAGATGGAGTGGACCGAACCGGACGTTTTGCGGTAAAGGCGCGTGTGGTGAAGATTGATACCGGCGCGCAACGCCAGGGGACGGCAATCGTTACACTGGGAGTCCCCAAGGAGTTTATGCATGAAGTTCGCAGTTTCCGCATTGTAGCGGACGGAGAGGTATTCGTGTGCCGCTGCTGTGAAGTATCGGAAACGGAAGTTCGTCAGGCGGTTCGGGAAGGAGCCGGAACGGTAGCCGCGGTAAAAACCAGAACTCGCGCCGGTATGGGATTGTGTCAGGGAAGAACCTGCCGTCGTCTCATCAGCCGAATTATAGCCGAAGAAACCGGACAGTCGCCGGCTGATATTTTGCCACCCACCAGCCGTCCCCCGGTGCGTACGATTTCCTTGGGTGCACTGGCAGGAGGCGAAGATGATGAGTAGGAATGAAGCGGAAGTCATTGTCGTCGGCGGCGGCGTCATTGGGACCTCTGTAGCTTATTATGCCGCAAAGGCTGGAAAAAAGGTCGTTCTACTGGATCGCGGCGACATTGCATCCGGTACTTCCAGCGCCTGCGACGGATTTATTATTATGCAGTCCAAAAATCCGGGACCTCATCTGGAGTTGGCGCTGGAAAGCGCGGCAATGTATAGGACGCTGTCGGATGAACTGGACTATGACTTGGAATATGCCGCCTGCGGCGGCATGGTTGTGGCCGAGACAGAAAAGCAGGCGGCCTTGCTGGACGGATTAATCAAAAAGCAACAGGCTGCGGGATTGGCCGTTGAATTGCTGCCGATCCGGCAAGCCCGCGAAAGTGAACCGTTGCTGGCGGAAAATCTATGGGGCGCGGCTTATTGCCGCGAAGACGCGCAGGTCAATCCGATTCGTGTGGCGCAGGGTTTTGCACGGGCGGCCCAACGATTGGGCGCGCAGATTCGATCCGGGGTTGAAGCCCAAAAATTGTTGGTTGAGAAGGGCCGGGTTTGTGGCGTACAAACCAACGAAGGCGAGTTGCGCGCCGACTATGTTGTAAACGCGGCCGGGGTTTGGGCGCCGGAGCTGGTGGCTCCTTGTGGTGTAAATTTGCCTATCAAACCTCGGAGGGGGCAGATTTTGGTGTCAGAACCGCTACCCTCCCTGTTGCATCATGTTTTATTGTGCGCCTGCTATTTGATTGCGAAGCATCATCCGGAAGAATTGGATCCTGCAGAGCGACAGCATCGTTTGGGCGTAGGATTGGCGGTTGAGCAGACGGCGCATGGCGGATTGCTGATCGGCAGCACTCGTGAATTTGCCGGGTTTGACCGACGGACGACATTGGCCGGCATTGAAGCGGTGGCGGAACATGCGCGACGGATTTTGCCGGCGCTGGCGACGGTCAACATTATTCGAACTTTTGCCGGATTACGGCCGCATACGCCTGACGGACTACCGATTCTCGGCCCGATGGCGGAACTTCCCGGGCTCATTATGGCTGCAGGGCATGAAGGCGACGGAATCGCCCTGGCGCCGGTGACCGGTAAAAAAATAGCGGAATATCTAAAATAAGCTGCAGATCGAAAGAGAATTTCATAATTTTTTTTGGTAAACAAACAAAAATGCTGTGAGAAAAATTGTTTTCTCACCGCATTTTTGAGTGTCAACTTACAGAGAAATCGGTTCGCCTTGATAAACGGTCATGGACGTTTTTGCGGACAAGAAGGGTTTGGATTGTTTGAACCAAGCCGAAAGGTGGGGGGAAGCGGCATGTTTCTTTAATGCCTGCAAATCGGCCCATTCTTCAACAAACATGCATTTTTCAGGGTCATATGGATTCTCCAGAAGTGTATAACTGATGCAGCCTTCTTCCGCACGCGTAGTAGCCAGCACATTTTGGGCCAGACTCAACAGTTCCTTTTTGGATTCGGGTTTGACGGACAGCGTTGCCATTACAATCACCATAAAACGGCCTCCTTCAAACGGATATTTTCTTCCTCCAGTTTTCGTCGCCAGCGGAGTGATATCCTGCTGTGCAGGCTGTACTGGGAAAAAGGTCAATTAACAACGGCAATCATTTTTTCAATTTCAATCGATTTTTTCAACATGCCGTTTTGAATCAGAAAATCCTGCGTCCGCTTCAGTTCTTGTATATCAGAAGGTTTGACGGCGGAGTCAAAGTCATACCAAGGATACATCTGTTTTACAGATTCCAGCGGTAATCCCGTTTCGGCCGCGGTCATCTGCAAGGCATCCTCCAGGTTTGCCTTGCTATAGGAAAGTGCAGCGTTGTGGACGTTCAAAAAGCGCCGGACCAGATCCGGATGTTTCTTTAAAAATTCGCCACTGACGGCGGTGACAATCGTAGCTTCAACTAAGCCTTCGCCGGTAGTGAGGATTTTAGCACCGGATTTTTCGGCGCGGATTGCATCGGGACCTGCGGACAAAGCCGCATCTACACTGCCGTTCATCAGCGCGGCGGCCGAACTTGGCAAATCCATGGATATAAATTGAATATCATCCGGTTTCATGCCGTTTTTTGCCAGTGCGGCAAGGATGAGTTGATGCAGAATGGTACCTTTGGGTCCGGCCACTTTTTTACCTTTCAAATCGGAGATGCTTTGAATGGCAGCCCCGGTGGTAAGGATAACGAATGCTTTGGGCGCTCGGCTGTAGATGGCGATAATTTTAAGGTCCACACCGTTGGCGGCAGCCAAAATCGCCGAAGTACCACCCAGACAATGTGCAAAATCTAAAGAACCGGCGGCCATAGCCTCGGTTTGTTTAGAACCAACGGTAATTTCCGGGAAAGTGACGGAAATATTGTCTTTGGCAAACTCTTTTTCAAAAGTCCCCAGCTTTTTTTCAATGATGGAAGGAACATTAAGCGGCGCTTTGACATACGTGATGCTGATGGATTTTGGCTTTTGAGTTGCAGGGGCCGTCGGCGGAGCAGCTGGAGACGCAGTTTTTCCGCAACCGGATGCAATAAGCAGCAGGAAGAACACTCCAACAAGCAGCCGTATTGTTGATTTTCGAGTCATAACAAGACCTCCCGTTTTTTCATAAACTTACAAATTATAGTCCGCCGAGCGCCTCGATGATTTCATTCTGAGTCTGGATAAAAAATGGGGTGTTGGGGTCGCGGGGATAAGGAAGCTCAACGGAAAATTCTTTGACAATTTGACCGGCATCCATCACCAGAAATTTTTGCCCCAAGTAGAGGGCTTCAACGACATCGTGAGTGACGAAAATAACCGTTTTCTTTTGGGTCAAAAAAAGCTCAACCAGTTCACGCTGCAATTTTTTTCGCGTGAAATAATCCAGTGCGCCGAAAGGTTCATCCATCAGAATCAAATCAGGATGATAGCATAAGGTACGCCCAAGAGCAACCCTTTGCGCCATCCCGCCGCTCAATTGGGCCGGGTACGCGTTGCGAAACCCGTCCAAGCCCAATTGCTGCAACGTCGGAGTGACAATCGAGTCGATCATTGCCGTAGAGAGGGTCTTATCCAGAGAAAAGGCCATGTTTTCAAACACAGTCAACCAAGGCATAAGTCGGGGTTCCTGAAAAACAAAGCCAATTTTCGGAGTTGGCTGGTCATTCTCGACGCAGGTCCAGCGGATTTGGCCGGTGGTCATTGGCTCCAAACCGCCTAATAAACGCAATAAAGTCGTTTTTCCGCAACC
>CAZSRN010000067.1:0-2562 GCA_964609115.1 uncultured Veillonellaceae bacterium
CCGGATATTACAAAGCGGTCAAGGATGTGGCCGAGGCCTGTGAGCTTGATATTCGCGCAGTGAGTGCCTTTGATGTCGCTAAATTCCCTGATGTTTTGAAGATCGAGGAGATTGCCGAAGATCTGGAAACTCTTTGGCCCAAACTAGCCGAGGCGATTGATCAGGCGTTGGGCAACCTGATGGCTATGCGAACCGCTGAGGGGGAAAATATATACCGGGACCTGACGGCTCGAATTGAAACAATCAGAGGGTTGGGTTCCGCAATCGCATTGCGGGCGCCGGCTATCGTTGATGAATATCGGGAAAAACTGCGCGAGCGATGCCGGGAAATCTTGACCGAAGTCAATGCGGTTCCTGATGAGGGAAGATTGTTGCAAGAAGTCGCGATAATGGCGGACCGGACCAACATAACCGAAGAACTCGTTCGTCTGGACAGCCATCTGGATCAATTTGGACAAGCCATGCGTGGTGAAACCGCCGTTGGTCGGAAGCTGGATTTTATTCTGCAGGAATTAAATCGCGAGGCAAACACTATTGGCTCAAAAGCGAATGATATGTCCACCAGTGGCTTAATGGTGGAGCTCAAGAGCGAAATTGAAAAAGTCCGCGAACAAATCCAGAACATTGAATAGCGGAGGCTTTGAAATGGAAACCAAGCTATTAAACATCGGGTTTGGCAATGTGGTGTTCACCCAGAGAATTGTTGCCATTATTGGGCCTGATTCGGCTCCCGTCAAAAGAATGATTCAGGAAGCACGGGAGAAAGGCCGATTGATTGATGCCACCTACGGCCGTCGCACTCGTGCGGTTGTGATCACTGATAGCGACCATGTGATTCTTTCCTCCGTATTGGCGGATACGGTAGCCCATCGCATGTGTTCAAAAGATGCGGAGGAGCAGGGTGAAATCTAAAGCTGAAACACCAAAGAAAGTTACGGGTAATCCTTCGGGAAGCCTAATTGTGATTTCAGGCCCTTCAGGCGCAGGAAAGGGCACGATTGTCAAAGCATTGCTGGATCAATATCCTTCCGTGCATTATTCCGTATCGGCCACTACTCGCGCACCGCGCGAAGGTGAAGTCAACGGCGTAAACTATTGGTTCCTTTCGCGGGAAGAATTTGAACAGATGCGTGAGAAGGACGACTTGCTGGAATGGGCCGAAGTCTATGGAAATTATTACGGAACTCCACGTCAGCGAGTCATGGAAGCCATTAACCTGGGGCACGATATTATTCTTGAAATTGATCCCCAGGGAGCCATGAAAGTCAAAAAAAAATTCCCCAATGCAGTTTTTATCTATATCATGCCGCCATCGCCCAGAGAACTGACCCGGCGTATTTGTGGCCGTGGAACCGAATCGCAGGATGATATTCGCTGCCGATTGAATTCAGTTACGAATGAACTGGGTTATGTACATGAGTATGATTATCTTGTTGTCAATGATGAAATTGCGGAGGCAACATCCGACGTGGCTGCCATCATTCGGGCGGAAAAATGGCGTGTGAAACGCAATGTTCACTTGGTAGGTCTTGTCTGGGGTGTTGATCTAAAACAAAAGCAGGGAAAGGAGAATGAAAAATGATTTATCCATCTTTGGATCATTTGTTAAAAAAAGTTGACAGCAAATACACGTTGGTTGTATTGACGGCTCGTCGTGCGCGCGAGATAGTAGGGGGCGACGCTCCTATGGTAGTATGCAAATCCAATAAGGCCGTGACGGTCGCACTGCAAGAGATTGGCGAGGGAAAAATAACGTATGAACGCGTCAAGCCGATTGGCGGATAATTGAACCATGCTGACAGGCAAAACGGTTGTTCTGGGTGTATGCGGAGGTATTGCCGCCTATAAGTCCGTGGATGTGGTCAGCCGTCTGAAGAAACTCCATGCAGAGGTTGCGGTTGTCATGACGGAATCGGCAACCCGGTTTGTCACGCCGCTTACATTTCGCGAGATTTCAGGCCAGCCCGTACATACGACACTATGGGATGAACCGAAGGTATGGAATGTCGAGCATATTGAGCTGGCCCGGCGGGCGGATCTATTTGTGATTGCGCCTGCGTCAGCCAATATGATTGGTAAAATTGCCAATGGAATCGCTGATGATTTTCTCAGCACTACGGTTATGGCGACGCAGGCGCCCGTGTTGCTTGCGCCTGCAATGAATACCCATATGTATCTCAACGCGGCGACGCAGACCAACCTGAAGGTGCTTCAATCACGCGGCATTCAGATTATGGAGCCGGCCTCGGGGAAGCTTGCCTGCGGAACCGAGGGCATTGGGAGACTCCCTGAACCGGCGGATATTGTTCAGCGCATTGTGTCACATTTCCGAGATGCCCAGTCGTTGCAAGGCGTTCGTATACTGGTGACTGCGGGCGGAACTCGTGAAGCGATAGATCCGGTTCGTTTTATCGGAAATCGTTCCAGTGGAAAAATGGGGTATGCCATCGCAGCGGCTGCCGCTGAGCGGGGGGCAGAGGTAACTTTGGTATCAGGGCCGGTTTCACTGCCGACACCTTCCGGGGTTTGCCGAATTTCTGTTGAGAGTACTGCGCAGATGCG
>CAZSRN010000067.1:2572-9350 GCA_964609115.1 uncultured Veillonellaceae bacterium
GATGCGTGAAGCGGTACTTTCCCATTTTTCGACAACCGATATTGTGATCAAAGCCGCCGCTGTGGCAGACTACCGTCCGGAAACAGCTGAAAATCAAAAAATCAAAAAATCATCGGATACGATGACGCTGGTGTTGACAAAAAACCCGGATATTCTTGCGGAATTGGGGAAATTGAAGACTACGCAGTTTTTGGTTGGTTTTGCCGCTGAAACACAGGAATTGGTTGCCCATGCTACGGAAAAATTGCAGAAGAAAAATCTCGATATGCTGGTAGCGAATGATGTCACCTTGAGCGGGGCTGGATTTGATGCAGATACCAACATCGTCAAGATCTTGTCAAAAGATGGTTCTGTCGAGGAATTGCCGCAAATGAGCAAAACAGAATTAGGACGAATTATTCTGGATAAAATTTTGGCTAAAAGGATTGATTTTTCGAAACCTATCCATTAAAATAAAATGCGTGTCACAGACACCAAAATGAATATTGACCATCCAGAGCTGACGGAGGGACAGGCCCGATGAAGTCGCGGCAACCATTTGACAACTGTCAAAACGGTGCCAATTCCGGCGGGGAAACCCGCAAGATGGGAGTGAATCTATTCCTCCCGCGCGGAGGTTTTTTCATGCCTACGCATTGCTTAACAACATATTAGGGGGTTGAAACAAACAATGAAAAAAAGGCTCTTTACCTCTGAATCCGTGACAGAAGGCCATCCGGATAAAATCGCCGATCAGATTTCCGATGCCGTATTGGACGCGATTCTGTCGCAGGACCCCAATGGGCGAGTGGCTTGCGAAACGATTGTAACTACAGGATTGGTCCATGTTGTGGGTGAAATCACCACCAATTGCTATGTGGATATCAACCGTGTGGTGCGCGATACCGTAAAAGAAATCGGCTATACTCGCGCCAAATATGGTTTTGATGGAGATACCTGCGGGGTAATGACTTCCATCGACGAACAGTCGCCGGATATTGCCATGGGTGTTGATGTCGGCGGCGCCGGTGATCAGGGAATGATGTTCGGATATGCTACCAATGAAACAAAAGAGTATATGCCGCTGTCGATTTCGTTGGCTCACAAGTTGGCGAAGCGTCTTACGGATGTTCGCAAAAGTGGGGAATTGCACTATTTGCGCCCAGACGGAAAAACGCAGGTTACTGTGGAATATGATGGAGATAAGCCGGTAAGAGTGGATACTATTGTTATTTCCACACAACACAGCCCGGATGTTAAAATCTCTTACAACAGTGAGCATAAGGGCGAAGTGATGAGCGATGTTGTAAAAGACTTCATTGAAAGAATTGTAAAACCGATTGTTCCTGCGGAATTTCTGGATGCAAAAACCCGTTACTTCGTAAATCCTACCGGCAGTTTTGTTGTCGGCGGACCGCAGGGCGATGCAGGACTTACCGGACGAAAGATTATTGTGGATACCTATGGCGGCATGGCCCGCCATGGCGGCGGATGCTTCTCCGGCAAAGATCCAACGAAAGTCGACCGATCGGCTGCCTATGCGGCGCGCTATGTCGCAAAAAATGTTGTAGCCGCCGGATTGGCTGATCGCTGCGAAATTCAGCTCGCTTATGCTATTGGTGTTGCAGAGCCGGTTTCGGTTCTTGTGGAAACCTTCGGCACGGCGAAAGTTTCGGAAGAAATGATCGAAAAACTGGTTGTGAAACATTTCAATTTGACACCGGCGGGAATTATCAAAACACTGGATCTGAGACGTCCCATTTACAAGCAAACCGCAGCGTACGGACATTTTGGCCGTACCGATGTTGAACTGCCCTGGGAGAAAACGGATAAAGCGAGTATTCTCCGCCAGGAAGCCGGGTTATAAGATTCACTACTGATTTTCAAAAGATAAAAGCGGCAGATAACGCATGAATGTGTTATCTGCCGCTTTTGATTGGATAAAGATAGTTATAGTTAAGGATTCGCCGCCTTCATTTTTTGAGCCAAGTCGGTAAGTTCTTGTTTTGACTGACAGCCTTCAAGCGTAATTTCTTGACCCTGAATGATAATAACTACCTTATGGGTCGTTTTTGAACCTTCCGTTTTTATATTTTCGGCATCTTGGATCGTATTTGTTTGGACCTGAAATGCAATATTTTTAGCTTCTTGCGGCAAGATTCGCTGCGTGATGATGAGTTCTTTGGGCGTGCCCCGGCCAAAAACCTGTCGGATAGCGCCTGACGAAGGATCATGGGCAATGGAGTCTGGAGTGTATCCGGGCAAGTTCAACGGGGTAAGTTTGGGTGAAGCTGTTTTTTCAGCGACAAGCGGCGGTGAAACGGATTTTACGGATGGAGCAGGATGGGTTGCCCGTCGGGAAACTGCGGGCGTAGTCTTATCAGACGGTGAAGAAACCGGGGTTTTTGCGGTTGAAGGGGATGCGGAAGAAGGCGGCGCTTCGGCGGCAACGGGAGTCGATTCTTGAGATATTGGCTTTTGTTTTTGATCCGGCGCATTTTGTCTAGTCGGAATCCCTGCATTTTCAAAAACCGAAGTGGAGGGCGATTGCGGCGAAGGCGTTACTACCGTAGCTACTTCTTGAAGGGTTGGAAACCCGTGAATACCAAAAAAGATAAAGAGTGCGGCAGCGGCTCCCAATACGCCGGAATACATCCATGCAGTGCGGCGGGAAGCTTTTGCCGCTGCCAAGCCGGCGGCGGCGCGTTCTATTGTAGTCGAAAGAATATGTTCCGGTGGACAAGCGGGAAGGTCGGATTTGCGGAGGAGCGCAGCGACTTCAAGTAAGTCGGCCGCTTCCTGATCTGAAGTTTCCGGCATCTGTCCATTATTCATTTTATCCAGTAATTCAGAGAGTTCGTCGATTTTATTGCTCATTTTAATGCTCCTTGAGCCAGCAGCATTTCCCGCAAGTTTTTGAGAGCCCGTTGCTGCAACATTTTGACGGCGGCTTCGCTTTTATTCATGGCTATGGCGACATCTTTGACCGGTAGTCCGGCCAATATCCTCAGTTCAATCACCTGTTGCTGTTCGGTTGGCAGTTTGTTCAGCAGCGTAGCCAAAAGTTCTTTGGTTTCTGAATTTATTACTGCTTCGGCGGGGTCTTCACCACCGGGCAATTCATTCTGGGGTTCGGTGATTGGATAGATTAACGGCGCACGTCCATTTTTGCGCCACATGTCGGTGATCAGATTCGTTGCGATTCTTCCGAGCCAAGTCGAAAAACGCGTCTCCGTCTGGTGATAAGAGGAAAGACTGCGAAAGGCCCGAAAAAATGTTTCCTGCACGAGATCCTGGGCATCTTCCGAATTGCCGGTTTTTGCCGAGACAAAACGATATAAAGGTTGCCAGCAATCCGTAACAATTTCACGCAATGCCTGCGAATCGCCATTTTTTGCTTTTTCGATTAACTCCCATTCTGACGGCATCCATTCACCACCCGAACCCATCATTGCTTTTCAACTTTCATTGTAGGGGTGTAGGCTGACCCCGTCAAATTTTATGGCTTTATTATATAAACGAGATTATATGCGAAAAGTAACGCAAAAAATAAATAAGTTGGACTGCGTTACTTTTTTTACATCACAACGTTTAATGGGGTAGGTAAACCCGATGGAGACAAAATCGGAGTTAACAGGAAGGAATGAATAAAAATGAAAAAAATAATCGCACTGTTGTTGATGCTGCTCTTAACCTCAACCAGTCTTTCATGGGCCGGTGCAGTGGATGTTCAAATGAAAACGGGGAGTATCGGTACGGAAATACAAGCCAAGGGAATGCCTCTGCAGGAACTGCTCGATTTGCTGCGCCGGTATAGCGGAATTGAATTGGTTGCAGTGCCTGAAGTAGCCGACCTTAAAGTGGAATTGACAGTTGCGGCCGAACAAACCGTTGCGTCGGTATTAACGGTTTTGCAGGAAAAATATGGCCTGACCCACAAAATTAACGAACAAAAAACGGCAGTGGTGATATTTCAGGGCCAATACCTAAGCGACCGCATGATGAATGCAAAAGTGATGCCGTCACTGGCGACAAAAGAGTCGGTCCGCATGCCGTCTGCCGCGCCTGGTTCCGGAGCAATCCGTCCACCGCAGTGGAATACGGAAGAATATAAAACGTTGCAGGACAATAACTTTCATGATGCCGCTATTTCTCCGTTAGCCACCTTTTCTATCGACGTGGATACTGCATCCTACAGTAATGTTCGCCGTTTCATCAATACGGGGAACTTGCCGCCCGCCGACGCAGTTCGCACGGAAGAGCTTTTAAATTACTTTACCTATGATTATCCTCAACCTACGGATGAACATCCTTTTTCCGTGACGACGGAAATTGGCGCCAGCCCGTGGAATTCAGAGCGAAAGTTAGTACTTCTGGGCCTCCAGGGTAAAAACATAAAATCGGAAAACTTGCCCCCAAGCAATCTGGTATTTCTCATCGATGTTTCCGGCTCCATGTGGGCTCCCAACAAATTGCCGCTGCTAAAAACAGCGTTTAAAATGTTGGTACAGCAATTGCGCGCACAAGACCGGGTGGCTATCGTAGTTTATGCCGGAGCGGCAGGTTTGGTACTGGAGTCTACTCCCGGCAATGAAAAAGCAAAAATAATTGCGAAAATCGACGCCTTGCAAGCAGGCGGGTCAACGGCGGGCGGTGCAGGCATCAAGTTGGCGTATCAAATCGCACAAGAACAATTTGTTGCGTCAGGAAACAATCGCGTCATTTTGGCTACAGACGGAGACTTTAACGTGGGTGCTTCCAGTGAAGGCGAACTAACCCGGATGATCGAAGAACGCCGCAATGACGGAATTTTTCTCAGCGTCCTCGGTTTCGGCATGGGAAATATCAAGGACAATAAAATGGAAACTCTCGCAGATCATGGCAATGGAAACTACGCGTACATTGATAATGCGCTGGAAGCTAAAAAAGTAATGGTTTCCCAGATGGCCGGCACGTTGTACACGATTGCCAAGGATGTAAAAATTCAGGTGGAATTCAATCCGGCTCAGGTAAAGGCTTATCGACTCATCGGTTATGAAAATCGAGTACTGGCTGACCGCGATTTCAACGATGACCGCAAAGACGCGGGAGACATGGGCGCCGGACATTCGGTTACAGCACTCTATGAGATCATTCCAGCCGGTTCTGCGGATCCAATACCATCTGTCGATCCGTTGATTTATCAAAAGCCCCGGATATTGCCCAGTGACGATCTGATGCAGGTGAAAATCCGCTATAAAAAACCGGGAGAAGAGACCAGTATTCTTTTGACAACTCCTGTTGACTCCCGAAATAAGACGGCTTCCGATAATCTACGCTTTGCAGCCGCCGTTGCTGAATATGGAATGTTGCTACGAGGTTCTGAATTTAAGGGGAACTCCTCTTACCGGCAGGCTCTCGAATTGGCTCGAAACGCCAAGGGATCAGACGAGAACGGCTATCGGGCTGAATTCATCAAATTAATGGAAGTGAGCCAATTGTTGGATTCGAGACAATGAAAGGCCTCGGTTACTCCTTCTTTCATATAATTTGAGCAAGTAATAGATAAAACAAGAACCGGAAAGTGAGAAATTGCAGGGCTGCAACCATCTCAAAATCCGGTTCTTGTTTTATTTTCCTGGATAAGTTTGTCTGTTACATCAATGTCATATATATCGGAATGGCAATAATGGCAAAAAGGGTGGTGGTACTTACCAATAAGGCGGCATATTCAGTGTCTGCGCCATAAACATTTGCAAGAACGGTAGTTTGGGTCATTGCCGGCAAAGCCGATTGAATGACAAAAACCTTCTTCATTAATTCGGGAATCGGAATGAAGGAGGCGATCCACAGGATCATTAAAGGCGCAATAATAAACCGTCCTGCCAATAAAGCCAATAAATCTTTGGTAAACCGGATCTGGCTGAATTTAACGCCAAACATTGCAATACCGATAAACAGCATGGATAAGGGCGTGGTCATGCCGCCCAGGTACTTGAATGTGGCCATCAAAAAGTTTGGCAGTCGAACTTGCAGCAAAATGAGTGCAACAGCAATGGTAAAGCCGATAAATGGCGGTGAAAATACTTTTTTGAGAGAAGTCAGGCTAATGAGTTTGGCTGGCGCGGCGATCCCGTCCAAGCTGATGGAATAATTGCCGATAGTCCAGAAAAGAAAAGCATTGGCTAAAAAATAGATCAGAACATAGGGAATGCTGCTTTCTCCAAATAACGCCAGGTTCACCGGCACACCGACAAAAATGGCGCTGGAACAGAAAAATGCGGAACGAAAGGTGCCTTTGCGTTTGAGGGGCAAACCGACAATATTGGAAAGAAAAAAGCCGATAACAAAACTGATGAGCATTGCAATGGCCGGAACCCATACGCCTGACAACAGGGGGAGAAATTTGTCCCGGTCAAAGGTGCTCAACAAGTTCCAGATCATATAAGTCGGAAGAGAAACGTAATTGACCAAAAGCGGTAACAATCCGGCATTTTGCGAGGTGAAAACTTTTTTTGCAGTTAAAAAATAACCGGTGGAAACCATCAAGACGATGCTGAACAATCCTTCCAGCGCATGTAAAAAAACCATAAGAACCTCCATGATATGCGTTAAATGCAACAATCATATTATGACAAAATTTAAGCACATCTTCAAATATAAAAAAGGTTGGCGTTCCATAGGAAAAGGCTATAGCAAAGATTGTTCCTTCAAATCGCCAATAAACTGGCCATAAAGTTTTTGGCGATAGTCGAAAGATAGCGGTTTTTACGCCAAATAATCGCCTTACGGATAACAAGTGCGGGATCGGCGATTTCAG
>CAZSRN010000068.1:0-4373 GCA_964609115.1 uncultured Veillonellaceae bacterium
TGAAAAAAGGAATCGCCATGAAGGGGAACGAATCGACCGCTGTAAACATGCGTTGCGCCACAACAAGAGGCGGCGTAGGCATATCACCGAAAACCAATGCGGCAATGCCGGAAAGGCCAAGCGCGACACCAATCGGCACATTGACAACCAGCAAAAAAACAAAAACGCCGAACAAAATAGCTTCCATTCCCATGCCGCTCAGCCCCCCTTCTTATCGGAATTGAACATAGGGGTTGCAGTCATCGGCTTCCCAACATGCCCCATCATTTGGCAGCAACGCCAAGCCATCAATACTGACCCGACAGGAATGGCAGCGTAAGCAAACCACATGGGAATCCGCAGGGACGGACTCACCTGTTCGGTAGAAATCTGCGATTGAATGATCTGAAATGTAAAGTACGCAATAAGAACGTTAAACAAAATAATGACGGCATACCGAAAATAATCAAAGAAAATCCGCGATCCTTTGGGTAAGAGCAGCAATACAGCTTCCACCCCCAGGTGTGAATTGCGTTTGATCCCCAGACTTGCGCCCACATAAGCTATCCAGACCATCGAATAGCGGGCCACTTCTTCTGCCCAAGGCAGTGACATAACCGTCAGATAGCGGACGCACGTCGCTACAAAGACCACAATAACCATCAACGGAAACAAAACGATTAAAATATACTCTTCAATATTGTCGAGCCATCGCGGCAAAATCCATCCCCCCAAAATGCAAACTGCAGCAGCAGGCAGCTGTCGCGGACTTCGTGGTTGCCCACTGCTGCAAGACTACAAACTCGTTATTTTTTTACGCCTCGTACTTGATCAATCAAGTCTTTGCCAATCTCCGCCTCGAATTTCTTGTAAACAGATTCAGTTGCTTTCTGGAAGAGAGCCTTGTCTGGAGTTGTAACTTCCATTTTGGCGGCTTTCAGTTCATCCACCAGCTTCTTCTCGCTTTCAATGATAAAGTTACGCTCGAAGGTTCGGGCTTCTTTCGCTGCATCCATTAAGGCCGTCTGTTGTTCAGGCGTCAGGCTCTTGAACATTTTATCGCTGATCATCAATACGGCGGGTGAATAGAAATGCCCGGTCAGCGCCAAGTATTTCTGAACTTCATAGAATTTGCTGGTTTTGATAATCAAGAGCGGGTTTTCCTGTCCATCCATGGTTTTTTGCTGCATGGCGGTAAAAAGTTCGCCAAACGGCATTGGAGACGGATTTGCGCCCAATACTTTGAACGTTTCCATGTGGACCGGATTTTCCATCAAACGCATTTTCAGTCCGGCCATATCTTCCGGTTTATTGATGGGCCGTTTGGAGTTCGTCATGTGCCGGAATCCGTTTTCGAAGAAAACAAGTCCTTTAATTCCTTTGGACCCCAGTGAATCCAACATATCCTGTCCGACTTTTCCGTCAAGAATCGGGTAAAATTTCTCCCGGTCCTGTACGATGAAGGGTAAGTCAAATACCATGAATTTTTTTGAAAAACTGGGCAGCGGTCCTGTCGAAGAAAGAGCCATTTCGACAGTTCCCAACGAAACACCTTCAATTAAATCCCGTTCGTTGCCCAATTTCGAGTTGCCAAAAACTTGGACATCCAGGCTGCCTTTAGATTTTTGCTTCACCAGTTCGGCAAACTTTTTCAAGCCGACTCCATAATGGGAATCGTCGGTTAATGTATGTCCAACGCGTAAAACCTTTGCTTTGGGTGCATCCGTTTTGGGAGCCGCCGCTTTTTTGTCTCCACCGCAACCGGCCAGCGAGACAACCAACGCAAGACAAAGAACCATTACCCACCATTTTTTCATTCTCAAAAAACCCTCCTCACTCTTGTATCTGTCCTTTTCCCCTGTATAACCCGTATTTGCCTTTTTTCACGCTCCCTTCCATTATTTTCGAATCACAGGCAACATGTCCGGCGCATGAGTCAGCACCGTTACCCGCGCCTGTGGTCCCTTTTCAGCCAAGGCTGCATCCAGTGCCGCCTGTGCTGAGGTAAAATGTTTGAATCCCAGTTTGGCAGCGTCCGCTGCGCAAATTCCGTCGGAAACGATATATACCGTTTCCCGTTCCTTCACCTGCGCCCAGGCAATGGCCAATGCAGCCGCCACTTCATCATGCAGTTGCTTTGACGACACCATGTTGCGGATCTGATCCGATGAATGCGGGGTAACGTCCAGAATATCGCAATGAGTTTTGGCTACCCCTTCATAACAGGGTGTCACGATGATCACAATCCCGCCCGCCTTGACGGCCAAGTCAGAAGGATATAGCGTCTTGTGCGCCTGCCAAAACTCAATGTCGCAGGGATGGGAGCTGGACAGCACGATATCCGCTTCTTCGGGAATGGCAACTTCATATACTTGTGAAGCCCGTTGGACGCCTACCCGGAATGCTTTTTCCACATCGCCGAAGAACGCTTCCACCACCTGACCGTAGCGGTTAAGCACCGTGTTCAGGATGGTGTTGAGGCCGACCTTGCGCGCCATCAAATCAAGATCAGCCCGTACCGGATTTTCCAGCACGCCCAGGAAAGACCGCGGGGCACGTACCGACAGCAGATGCGTGTATGCCGTTGTGTCTTCTCCCGAAACGCCCGGCTGAACAATTTTGGCGCCCCCGGCGTAACCGGGAATATGGTGGGGAACAATACTGCCGATGCCGATTTTAAAATCAGCCTCGCAAACTTCCTTGTTGATTAAAATCCGTCCGCCGTTGTCGGTTACTCCAAGATCCAGTAATGAGGCTTCATCCTTATAGGGATGGTTTTTAATTCGAACCCGGTGAACGGTTTCTTCGCCAAATTTCGCCAAAATCTCTTCATCCGTCATAAAACGGTGGGTTCCCAAGGCAATAATCACTGTAATCTGGTCGTCGCTCACACCGGCGGCATTGCACTCGTCCAATAATATCGGAATCAATAGGTCCGTCGGGGTCAAACGGGTGTTGTCATCCGCCACAAACACCACTTTCTTCTTGCCCCGCACGAGTTCTTGCAGGGAAGGGGAAGCAATCGGATGGGCCAGCGCCCGGCGCACCTCAGCTTGAACGTCGGGAACCGGCGGAATGTCTTTGGGCGAATACACCCCTATCAGCTGATTTTCCGGCGCGACTACTTCGATCGTTGCCTTTCCGTACGGCAAGGCAATTGTCCGCTGAAGCATTCTTCAAACACCTCTTTCCTTCTGTTTACTGCAACGGCTCTCCGCCATCTTGGCTCCCAATAGAAGCGACTCATTCATGCTGCGGTGATCCGCCGTGCCTTTACCCGCTTTGCCAAAAGCAGTTCCATGATCCACCGAAGTCCGGATAAACGGCAAGCCAACCGTTACATTCACCCCGGTCTCGAAGCTCAGAACTTTCATGGGAATATGTCCCTGATCGTGGTACATGCACACCACGATATCAAAATGATTTTTTAATGCGGCCCGGTAAAATACCGTGTCCGGCGCGATGGGACCTGAAACACAGATTCCTTTTGCCTTGGCGGCGTCAATCGCCGGAATGATTTCCTCGATTTCTTCGGTTCCAAAAAGGCCCCCCTCACCCGCGTGAGGATTCAACCCCGCTACGGCTACCCGGGGTTCGGCAAGACCCAGCAATTTGCAGGATTCATCCGCCAGTTCGATCACTTTCAGAACACGTGCCTTTTTCGTCCGGTCACAGGCCTCCCTCAGGGAAACATGCGTACTCACATGAATCACGCGCAATGGGCCGCCGACCAGCATCATGGCATAATCTTTCGTGCCGGACAACGCGCCCAAAATTTCGGTATGACCGGCGTAATGATAACCGCCGAGGTTCAGGGCCTCTTTGTTTAAAGGGGCGGTGACGATGGCGTCAATTTTGTTCTGCATCGCCAGTTCCACACCTTTTGCCACATACTCGTAAGCCGCCTTTCCCGCCCGCGCATCCACTTTGGCAAACGGAAGATCCTCCGGCAGATTGTCCAAATCCAGCACATCAATCACACCGAATGTCTGCCCGACATTTTCCAGTGAGGCGACTTTTCGGATCTGCTCTGTACCACCGACAATTCTGACGGCCCTTTCCATAATTTTCGCATCCCCGATGACTACCGGACGGCTCAACTCGTAAAATTGTTTCTCCTGCAACGATTTCACGATAATTTCCGGGCCGCATCCGGTTGCGTCCCCCATGGTAATTCCCAGGATCGGTTTCATACGATTCATTCCCTTCGTCCCTTTAATACTTTCACTGCTTCAACAATGGCATTGTCACCGCCGAAGGCTCCCGCTTTTGTAACAACCCTCAATCCGGTGCAACATCCGCCAACCAGCTGTCCCAACGGAATGCCGGGTAACACTTCGTCCAAAATTTCAATCGCATGCACTCCCAAAGCCCGACAAACCGAGACCGCAGTA
>CAZSRN010000068.1:4383-9331 GCA_964609115.1 uncultured Veillonellaceae bacterium
TCCCAGCTGAAATCGCCGCCCGTCAAAAACAATCCTGTCGGCTGTAAATCCACCAATTGCTTTACAATCCGGCCCATGGACGCCGCGATCATTTGACTGATGCTCTGGCTGTCAATGCCCCGCAGTGCTGCCGCCGAACGGGCTTTAGCCACTGCATCCGCATCCACTGCCGATGCCAGCAGCACGTCTTTTCCCGAACGCAACCACTCCGCCGCTTCATTCACACAGCGCAATACTTCCTTCGCGTCATTTTGGAGCAGCGATTCCGCCCGTAATAAAACGAGGCGGGTATTTTCCTGCGCTAAAAATCGGGCCACCTGTCTTGCGCTGACCGGACTGACACTGCCAACCGCTACCAGTACCGTTCCTTCCCGACCGGCTTTAACACTCGCCTGCACTTGATTCCACCCCATAATGGCAGGAATCGTTTCCGCAAGTCCCGCGCACCCCACCCAAAGTGCAGGTTCTGCAATATTTGCAACGGCAGAGGCAATCACTCGCAAATGAGTGTCAGTGGAGGCGTCAAACGAAACAACCTTGATTCCTTGTCTACGCAGTTCCCGTATCCGCTGGATTATCGTTTTTTCACCCTTGCTTACTTCCGCGAGAAATATATGGCCCACAGAATGTCGCGACTGTGATGTCAGTAAATCCGGCAAAACCGATTCATGAACGGGTGTCTTGGGATCACGGGCTATTTCGCTCTCCGCAATGGGAACTTGATGCAACAGATGCCAGCCACCGACCGTAATTCGTCCGTTCGCGGGAAATGCCGGCGCCACAGCCGCCCATTCCAACTCAAATTCGTCCATTGCCGCATCAATTTCCCTGCCTGGATTGCCCCGCAATGTCGAATCCATCTTCTTAAATATCAAAGGTCGCCTGTCCGAAAGGGACCGGATAACTTTTCCCGTCCCGCGTACTCGTTCATACGCTTGCTCCGGTTGCGTCGCGCGGCTGTCAGTGTCCAGCACCAAAACATCGGGTTGCCCGCAACTCTCTCCATCGACAAACTCATCCAAAACTACCTGCACGGTTAAGCCCTGTTTGGCGAACTGCACTCCCGCGTCATTCGCTCCGGTCAGATCATCCGCAATTACAGCCAATTTCAGCATATCCACACATCCCCGCTTTTTCCTTACGGCTACCGCAAGTTCGTGAAAACATCGCAATCCATTTTGTCTCCGGCACTGCGCGCGATGTCGTTACGATCCAAGGATTCATTTGTCTTCTCCCAACAATACATCTATGTATTCATGATACATATTGAAATTCCCTGCCGGATTCACTGTTTTTTTTGCAGGAATTTTCCTATTGCAGCGGAAAACTAACAATATGGGGTTGCAACCCTTGCACCCCGCCTCGTCCATGAAACATTGCAAGGAGTATTTCATGTCAATATTCGCGCTTGCCGACCTGCATCTATCCGGCACTCCGCCCACCAAGCCCATGGATCGGTTCAGCCCCGCCTGGGAAAATCATTGGGAAAAAATCCAAACAGCCTGGCTTGCTGCCGTAAAACCCGAAGATACCGTATTACTTGCCGGGGATACCTCGTGGGCCATGAAATTGAAGGATGCCGTCGTCGACCTCGCTTCCATCGCCGCATTGCCCGGTCGAAAAATTCTGGTACGGGGAAATCATGATTATTGGTGGAGTACCGTGAGCAAAATGACCCAAGCTCTTCCCGATTCACTTCTTTTTCTTCACAACAACTTTTTTGCGGCGGAAAATTGGGGAATCTGCGGCAGCCGTGGCTGGCTGACTCCCTGCGACCCCGCTTTTCAGGCAACGGATGAATCCATCTACCTGCGCGAGGTTTCCAGACTTCGCGTTTCTTTGGCCGCAGCTCGCGCCGGCGGTTGTGAAAGATTAATCGTGATGCTGCATTTTCCTCCTGTTTATCTCGATGAATGCTCCAATGGGTTTACGGACTTGTTGGAAGAGTATAACGTCGAAACCTGCATTTTCGGACATATCCATGGTGACGGGGCGCACATGGCTCCCCGAGGATACATTAAAGGCGCCGCCTGCCACTTGGTGGCCTGCGACGCCCTGGACTTCCAACCGAAAAAAATTGTTTAGACTCCCGTCTTATTTCAATATCGGCACTGTGTTCGCCGCATGGCTCATCACTGTAATGGTGAAGTCCTTGCGGCCTATTTTTTCCCGGGCAATCTGCATCGCCTCTTCCGCCGAACTTGCAGGAATCATTCCCGTCTTGCGAATGAAGTCCGCATTTTCCGGTTTGGTAACCACAATCATGGAAATATTCTTGGCAATGGTAATGCACTTGAACGCAATGAATCCGGGAACGGTAAATGCAGCCCGCAAAGCGTTTTCAAACGTTTCCGCATCGGGATATTTGAACCAGTCGCTGAACTCTGCCGGTTCCATAATATCTTTGCACTCCAGAAAGCAAATGGCGACTCCGCCCGGTTTGGTAGCCATGTAGGCATTATCAAGGGTTTTTGCGCCTTGATACAGGTTGATATCTTTGGGAAATCCGCCGGCGGAAGCAACTACCAGGTCCGCCTTGGCTTCGATGGGAATCCCGTAGATTTTCTCAACCAGCTTGCAGCCCTCTTCCCAAGCTGTTTGCCAATGACCGGCAAACACTCCGGACAATTTTCCTTCCGGCGTAAACACGACGTTGAGCAAAAAGTCCGGATCCACAAAGGTTGCGATTTCCATTTGATCTTCATGCATTTCATTGCCGTTGGTCCGTCCCGACATGCAGTGCGGATTCAGTCCGTGTCCGACTTCCGGATGCATGCATAGACGATGATTTGCCTGAATGGTTTCATACCCGCTGATCCCCGGCATAACCGCTTTGCGACCGGCGCCAAAGCCGGCCATCAAGTGATATACAATTCCCCCGGTAAGAATAATCCGGTCAGCTTCCATAACCCGCTTGTTGTTCCACGCCTCGACTCCGTGGGAAGTTTTTCCGCTATATACGAGGCCGGCCTTGTCTCTCGCATTGTGCTGATAGATTCGGACCCGATGGCACACGGAAGCGCCGCACACAGTGACATTTTCTTCTTCCGTATGGGGGCGGTGGGCTCCCAGTGCAATCATGATAAAAATATCCTGATCCGGTATCCCGGCTTCATTCAATTCATCCAGCAACGTGGGTAAAAATTGATTGGCTTTAATCCAGGCGCGGGTAATATCACTGACGATGATCGCCACCGTCTCGCCGGGCTTCACCACTTCCTTCAGCGGCGGTGTTCCAATCGGATTACGCAAAGCCGACAGTACTGCAGCCGGTACATCTTCCATTGCAGCCGCCGGTCTGCCTTCGATCTCATGAATGATTCGCTCTTCCGGCAGAGCAAGTTCCACCACTTTGTTCCCATACCCAAAACTGAATTTTTTGTCTCCCATAATCTGTCCCTCCATTTGCCAAAAATCCTTTGATCCTATTATAATACATATAGACCCCTACCCCCCGCAGGGGGACTATGAAAGAGGTGAACCCACATGACCGATCCCGCTGTCAAAACAGAGGTCCTGGCCCGGCTCAAAAATGTGCGCGGCCATATTGCCGGTATCGAACGAATGTTGGAAGATGACCAACCTTGTTCCAGTTTGCTGGTGCAAATCGCCGCCGTTCGTTCTTCCATCGATAAGATTGGTTTCTTTCTGCTGGAAAACAATGCCGTCAACTGTCTATGCGAAGACTCGCCGGCTCTCGGCGCCGACCGACAAAAAGTCGAGCAGGTGGTAAAACAATTACTCACGTTTGTGAAAAAATAGGAGGTTCCCGATGCATCAATTTCTCTTTCATATCGGAGATTTTCCGATACGAATGTATGGCTTGATCATGTGTCTGAGTATTTTTTTAGCTACAGGAACCGCCTGGTTTCTTGCCCGCCAAGATGGCCGCTGGCATGATCATGTGCCGGATATGGGGCTGTATTGCGGCTTGGCCGGCATCGTCGGCGCCCGGCTCTGGGATGTGTTTTTCTTCGACTGGGCCTATTACCAGGACCACCTGTTGGAAATTCCCTTTGTCTGGCAAGGCGGCATGGCCATTCAGGGCGGAGTCGTCGCCGGGGCTCTTGTCGGCTATCTCTATACCAAACGCCATCACATCGATACCTGGGAATTTGCGGACATCGTCGCCGCCCCCGCCGTCATCATCGGACAATCGATCGGCCGGATGGCCAACCTGCTCAATGGGGATGCTTTCGGCCGCCCGACAGGCGGCGCCTTCGGCCTGCTTTATCCGCAGGGGACCCTGGCGCATTCGACATACGGCGCGCAACCTTTATGGCCAACGGAAGTGTGGGAAGGACAAATCGACATCATTATCTTTGTGCTGCTGCTGCTGGCTCGATATGCGCCGCATGCCAAGGGTCAAATTTTTGTCCTGTATGCTATATTATACTCTATTTCCCGTTTTTTTCTCGAATATTTACGTGGAGATTACGGAACGCTCGCGTTGGGGCTCAAATCCGCCCAACTCACCAGCCTGGCCGTTATAGCCGGCGGCATAGCCGCCTTTTGGTGGTTCGGGCAACAGCAAAAGAATCAGCCGCTCCCGGTTAAACCGGAGGGAACACGTTCCAAACGGAAAGCTTAGTTTTTAACAGGGTTGACCTTTTTAAAACACGAATATTATTCGGGAAGAGAGCGGTGGGCCAAGCCCACCGCTACTTCATTTAAATTCAACACGCCAATTCCAAGATATATGGCTACGCAAAGATGCTCACCGTGACGTGCAATGCCGATTTTACCGCCAACCGACAAGCCAACCGCCTGCGCCGAGATCTGTCCGAGGGCGGCCCGGGCAGCCCCTGCAACCGCCCCCTCCCCAACATGATTGGAGGGCACCAGTCCCTGACGCTGCGCCGCCACCACTGCCCGCTCAATAATTTTTTTAACCGACGGCACAAACTCGCCGCCAAAATCAATGGCTACCGATTGGATTTCCCGCCGC